>DASYMM010000532.1:0-2443 GCA_036009085.1 Pyrinomonadaceae bacterium
GACGACCCGACCAACTTCGAGGCGCGCACCACGGACGCCGCGCACTACGGCCCCGCAGCCGAACCCGCCGAGCATCAAGGCGAAATCTCGCAGTTCTTCTACATCACCAGCTTGCTCGAATACATTGACTATCTACACGTCGCGGGCGACCTCAAACACAGCCGCGTCGGTCAGGGCAGCTTCCCGGACACCTATCCGAATCAGGCTAGCCCCTTGATCGGCAACGTCCACATCCCGAACGTGCTCGCGCCGCCGACCGACCCGAGCGACCCGGCGTTCGCCGACAAACTGCTCGGACTCGACAACGCCTTCTCCCTGTCCGCTTCGTCCGACGAGTTTTTGGGCGAGACGCCCGGCGGCCAGAACGTCGTCGTCAACCCGACCTCCTACGGTCACGGCTACCTCTTGAACGATCTCGCGATTGACTTCGCCGTGCCCTACCACGAAGGCATGCACTCGATCTCCTCGCCAATCGCCGGACTCGAAAACGACCCGAACGGCGCGCCCGAAGGCTCCGCTTTGAACGAAGCGCAGGCCGACTTGTGGGCTTACACGGCGGGCGAAAATCCCGTGCTCGGCAACTACATCCTGAACGCCAAAGACTACCGCGCGGCGGTGCGTGCGGGCGGCAGCGACCCGAACCTTCGACAGTGGCTTCGCCACGCCGATTCCGGCCTGCTCTATTCGCAAATCGGCACGAGCGGCGGCAGCGCGTTTGAAGAACACCGCGACGGAGAGATTTTCGCCGCCGCCGGTTGGGACTTGCGCGAACTGATGTTGCTCTCGGAACCGGGCGGCAGCTTCACGCGCCCCGATCTCATCACGGGCGAGCCGACGAAAGCGATCAGCCGTGGGCAGGAGAGTTGGGAACGCATCCTGCTCGGCGCGATCTACGTGCTCTCCACCTACAACCCCGACACGATGGTGCGCGCACGCGACGCCATGATCATCGCAGACCAATCGCTCTACCCGTCCGACCCTTCAGACCCGGACGCGCCCGGCCAGCACCGCGCGCTCATCGAGCAGGTCTTCGCCGCGCGCGAACTCGGCGTGAACGCCGCCGCTCCGAACGCCGAAGGCCGACAGGCGATCTCCACGCGCGTCTCCTCTATCGCCGCATCGGTCGGCAAGCTCAACGCTCCGGCGGGCGTCACGGCCAGCCCGGCCTCGCCCGCGTCGAATTATGTTTCGTGGCAGCCAGTCGAGGGCGCGTTCGCCTACGAAGTGCTGCGACGCGAAATCGGTCGTGAAAACGTCAGGCAGAACAAGCCCGTCACGGGTCGCGAATTCATGGACGGCGACGGCACGACCGACGGCTTCATGCACATCGCCTACGTCAAGGGCGGCGACGCGTCGAACTACACCGACAACGGCCTCATCGAAGGCGTCTTCATCCCGCGCGGTTTGAAGAACCCGGCGAGCTACGAATATGTCGTGCGCGCTTTGAACGTGAACGCAAACCGGCAGGTCGGCGTCTCCGACAATAGCGCGACGGCGGCGATGTCAACCGCCGTCTTGGACGTGACGAGCAGCATCCAGACCGCGATCAGCAACGTCTCTTTCGCAACTGGTAAGACCGAGTTCGACCAGTCGATCAAGAACCTCGGCGCGGGCGCGTTCGACGGCACGATCTATCAACCGGTTGACTTCCGCGTCGTCAACATCTCCGCCCCGAACGTCTCCGTCGCCAACGCAGACAACTTCGGCGCGGGTCGCGGCTCGTCGCCTGCGAGTTTCTACTACCGCTCGACGCTTCCGAAGAATCAAACTTCCGCCGCGCGCCACATCGCTTTCAACAACCCGAACACGCAACTCTTCACCTTCGACGCCGTCGTCACGGCGCGCGTGCAAGTGCCTGCGGGCGCGGGCACACGCTACGAGGCCGAGCCGAAGTTCGAGGGCAACTTCACCACTTCGACTTTCAACGAGACGTTCGGCGGCATCGTCCCCGTGGGCGACACCGGCCTGCAACTCGCAGACGGCGTGACCTACGTTGACGTGCCTTTCACCTCGCAGGCTAACGCCGTCGCCGTCAAAGCCATCTTGACCTCGCCGACGACGGGCGTTGATCTAGACTTCGAGTTGCGCGACGCCACGGGGCGCGTCCTCTCATCTTCGGGCACGTCGGAGGCGACCGAGATCGTGACGGCCGACATCCTGCCGAACACGAGCTACATCTTCCGCGTTATCGGTTGGGCGGGCGCGGCGCAGGACTTCGAGATCGCCAGCGCCCAAACGCTCCGCGTCCCGCAAACGAGCGCGGGCGGCACGACGGGCGGCGGCACCGGCGGCGGCGGCTCGACGTTGACGGGTGGCCTTTCGACCGCCACGGCCACGCGCCTCGTGCGCTTCACCGTCAACCCGCTCACGAAGTCCATCACGATGCAGATTCTTCGCTAAGAATCCGCGTCACTTAAACAGACAAGAGGCGCGTGCGATTTAA
>DASYMM010000533.1:0-7086 GCA_036009085.1 Pyrinomonadaceae bacterium
GTTTTGTCCACTTTGTTGAAATCAATTTCGGGGAAGATCAGTTGGTCGCGGATGCCGAGCGTGTAGTTGCCGCGCCCGTCGAAGGCTTTGGGCGAGACGCCGCGAAAATCGCGCACGCGCGGCAAGGCCACGGAGACGAAGCGGTCTAAGAATTCGTACATGCGGTCGCCGCGCAAGGTGACCATCGAACCGATGGGCATGCCCTCGCGCAGTTTGAACGACGCGATGGACTTCTTGGCCTTCGTCGTGACGGGCTTCTGCCCCGCGATGGACGAGAGTTCGTCCGCCGCCGTGTCTATGATCTTGGAGTTGCCGATGGCTTCTCCGAGTCCCATGTTGATGACGATCTTTTCGAGTCGCGGCGTCGCCATCGGGTTCGAGATGTTGAACTCCTTGGCGAGCGCGGGCGCGATCTCTTTCTGGTAACGCTCTTTCAGTCTTGCAGCCATTTTCTTTCTCTACCTTTCGTCTGGGTCTCGCCCGCGTGACCGGCGTTTCCAGACTCAAACTTTCACTATCAACCAAAAACCTACTTCTCGATCACGCTGCCGCTTTTCGTCGCAATGCGCTGGCGCACGCCTTCGCTGCTCTCGCCCGCGCGCACGCGCGTCGGCTTGCCCGAATCCGGGTCGATCAACTGGACGTTCGAGATGTCTATGTAAGCCTCTTTATCAATGATGCCGCCGCCGCGATTGTTTTGCGGATTGGCCTTCTGGTGCTTCTTCATGATCGCCACGCCTTCAACCTTGACGCGGTTCTTCGCGGGCAACACTTCGAGCACGCGGCCACGCTTGCCGTTGTCGCGTCCGGCGATGACGATCACCTGGTCGCCTTTTCTGATCTTGGCGCGTTTAGTTCCTGTTCCTGACATTGTCTTAAATCACCTCCGGCGCGAGCGAAACGATCTTCATAAAATTCAGGTCGCGCAGTTCGCGTGCGACTGGGCCGAAGACGCGCGTGCCGATGGGCGTGTTGTCGTCTTTGATGAGCACCGCCGCGTTCTGGTCGAAGCGGATGTAAGTGCCGTCCTTGCGGCGCACCTCTTTGCGCGTGCGCACGATCACGGCGTTGTGCACCGTGCCCTTTTTGACCGCGCCGTCCGGCGAAGCCTCTTTGACGGTCACTTTGATCTTATCGCCGAGGACGGCGTGCCGCCCCGTCGAACCGCCGATGCTCATAATCATTTCGACCCGCCGTGCGCCCGAATTATCGGCCACTTCCAGCGATGTCTGCATTTGAATTGCCATAGCTCACTCCGTTCGCAGTGACGAGTTATAAGTGACGAGTGACGAGTTAAAACCTTTGTCTCGCTTTGCTCTGACTTGTCACTTGTCACCCATCACTTGTCACTATTTCTCAGCTTTCTGCACGATCTCGACGACGCGCCAGCGTTTTCTGGCCGAGAGCGGACGGGTTTCGACGATGCGCACCTTGTCGCCAATCGTCGCGCCCGTCTCGTCGTGCGCCATGAACTTCGACGTGCGGCGCACGTAGCGGCGATACTTCGGATGCTTGATCAAGCGGTCAACACGGACGACGATTGTTTTCGTCATCTTGTCCGAGGCGACGATGCCGACCTTCTCCGCGCGACGCCCGCGCTTGCCTTCTTCCGTGCCCGCGGCGTTTCCGGCCTGCGAATCAACGTTCGGCGCAACCTCGTGTGCGAGCGTCTCGCCCGAAGTGGTCGCTTCCGCCGCACGCACGTCGTCGGTCGCGCTGGCCCGCTCTTCCTTCGGCGCGTCCTGCTCCGCTGTCGTCGCCGTCTCTTCCTGATTTTCTTCTGCCATTACTAATCCTCGTTAATCGTGAATCGTCAATCGTAAACGGATGAAATCGCTTTTTTCTATTCACGATTTACGATTCACGATCTACTTTTTCATTTTCCTGCCGCGGCCTGTTCGCTCTGCCGCTCCGTGATGAGCGTCTGCAAACGCGCGAGCGTGCGCTTCTCCTGACGCAGACGCTTCACCGCGTCCATTTCGCCGAGCGCGAGCTTGAAGTTCAAACGGAACAGAGACTCTTTGATGCGCTGCGCCTCTTCCCGCAGATCGTCGTCCGACATGCCGCGCAATTTTTCCAACTCTTCGTGTCGTTTCATAACTATTAAACTGCGCCTCCTTCTTGCTCGGCGCGCGTCACAAACTTCGTCTTGATCGGCAGCTTTTGCGCCGCGAGACGCATCGCCTCGCGTGCCGTCGCCTCGTCCACACCCTCGATCTCATAAAGGATGCGACCGGGTTTGACGACCGCCACCCAGTATTCCGGCGCGCCCTTGCCTTTGCCCATGCGCGTTTCCGCGGGCTTCTTCGTGACGGGCTTATCGGGGAACATGCGAATCCAGATTTTGCCGCCGCGCTTGATGTGGCGCGTCATCGCGATACGAGCCGCTTCGATCTGCCGGTCGGTGATCCAAGCAGGCTCCAAACATTTCAGACCGTACTCGCCGAAGCTGATCTCCGCGCCGCGCGTGGCCGTCCCCGTCATGCGCCCGCGCATCTGCTTCCGGTGCTTAACTTTTTTCGGCATCAACATGATGTTTCGCTCCGCTCCAACCAGATGTCAGATTCTAGATGTCAGATGTTAGTCGAATCAGTTCGCTTCCTTACTAACACCTAGCATCTGACATCTAAAATCTATTGTCTTTCCCCGCGCGGGCGACCACGATCTCCACGGTCGCCGCGATTGTCTCCGCCTTCACGTTCGCGCCGTGTGCGCGGGCGACGTTCACGTTCGCCACGCTCGCCGCGCGGTTCGTTGATCGGGTCGGTCGCCGTGCCGCGCGCCATCGCCGCTTTCGGGTCGAGAATCTCGCCACGGTAAATCCAGACCTTGACGCCAATCACGCCGAACGTCGTGTGCGCCTGCGCGAAGCCGTAATCAATGTCGGCGCGCAAGGTGTGGAGCGGGAGCCGTCCCTGCAAGTACCACTCGCTGCGCGCGATCTCCGCGCCGTTCAGGCGTCCGCCGACCTTGACCTTGATGCCCTGCCCGCCAAAGCGAAGCGTCTCCTCAACCGTCTTGCGCATGGCGCGACGGAAGGCGATGCGCTTTTCGAGTTGCACGGCGATCTTCTCGGCCTGCAACTGCGCGTTGAGTTCCGGCTTGTGAATCTCTTGAATTGAGACGAGCACTTCGCGACCCGTGCGCGAGGCGATGTCGGCCTTGAGCTTGTCGATCTCCGCCCCTTTTCGCCCGATGATGATGCCGGGACGCGAGGTGTAGATGATGATCTTCAAGCGGTTGGCCGCGCGCTCCACGTCAACGTGCGAGACGCCCGCGCCGTTGAAACGCGCCTTGAGCGTCGCCTTGAGCTTCAAGTCTTCGAGCAAAAACTCGCCGTACTGTTTCTTCGCAAACCAGTGCGAATGCCAGTCTTTGTTATAGCCGAGGCGGAAGCCGTATGGATGAACTTTCTGACCCATTTATTCTCCGTTCAAACTTAACTATTCTGCGGTTGCCTGTTCGTCGCCTGTGGTCGTCGCTGTTGTCTCAGCGGCGGGCGTCTCGGTCGCAACCGGCTCAGGTTTCTTCGTTGCCGCGCGATTCGTGGCAGCCTTCGGGGCAGCGGAAGTTTTAGCCGCGAGTTTCTTGCCCGGCTTCGTCGTCTGCGGCTTGCCCGCCTTCGACGGACGCTTGCCCTTCAAAGCCTCTTGCTCGTCGCTCGACAAAAGCAAGGTGACGTGATGAAAGTGGCGTCGCTCTTTGTAGGCGCGGCCTTGCGGCGCGGGGCGCATGCGGCGACGATTCTTCGTCGGCCCCATGTCAATGAAAGCTGCCTTCACCCACAAATCATCGGGATCGACGGCGATGTTCGCCTTCTCCGCGGCCTCGGTCGCGTTCGCCACCGCCGAACGCAGACACTTCTCGATCCCGTCAGCCGCGCGCTTGTTCGTGTACTGCAACACGGCCAGAGCCTCGTTGACGTTCTTGCCACGAATCATGTCAACCACGAGTCGCGCTTTTTGCGGCGACCCGCGCAGATATTTTGCACTCGCTCTTGCGTCCATCTCTCAACCTCAGTGACGAGTGACGAGTGACGAGTGACGAGTCAGAGACAAGCTGTTTAACTTGCCACTCATCACTTGTCACTGTTTTATCTAGCTACTTTGCCGCCCTTTTCGGCCTTCGTTCCCGAATGGCCTTTGAAGGTGCGCGTCGGCGCAAATTCGCCGAGTTTGTGTCCGACCATGTTCTCCGTGACGTACACGGGCAGGTGGCGTTTGCCGTTATGCACGGCGAAAGTCAGGCCGACGAAATCCGGGGTGATCGTCGAACGCCGCGACCAGGTCTTGATCGCGGGCGGACGCGCGCCGCTCTCACGAATCCGCGCCACCATCTTCAACAGGTAATCGTCAATAAACGGGCCTTTTTTAACTGAACGTGCCATAACGTTTCGCTTCGCTCCACTCAGGTTTCAGGTTGCGGGTTTCAAGTTTCAGGACTGAAAGGTTCTTCGCTTTTTAACTTGAAACCTGAAACCTGTAACTTGAAACTTTATTTCACTCTTCTATCGCGCACGATCATCTTCTGCGTGCGCTTGTTTGAACGCGTCTTGTAGCCGCGCGTCGGTTGTCCCCAAGGGGTGACGGGGTGACGGCCGCCGGAGGTCTTGCCCTCGCCGCCGCCGTGCGGGTGATCCACGGGGTTCATCGCCACGCCGCGCACGTGCGGGCGGATGCCCTTCCAGCGCGAGCGTCCGGCCTTACCGAACGAGACGTTTTCGTGCTCGACGTTCCCGACCTGCCCGACCGTCGCCATGCAGACGACTGGCACGCGCCGCACTTCGCCCGAAGGCATGCGCAGTTGCGCGTAGTTGCCTTCCTTGGCGACGAGTTGCGCGAACGCGCCAGCCGAGCGCGCCATCTGCCCGCCTTTGCCGGGACGCAGTTCGATGTTGTGAATCTGCGTGCCGAGCGGAATGTTCTTCAAGGGCAGGGCGTTTCCGGCCAGAATGTCCGCTTCGGGGCCGCTCATGATCGTCTTGCCAACTTCGAGTCCGGCGGGCGCGATGATGTAACGCTTCTCGCCGTCGAGGTAGGTGATGAGCGCGATGTGCGCCGAGCGGTTCGGATCGTATTCAAGTTGCGTGACGCGTCCGGGCACGCCCGTCTTGTCGCGCTTGAAATCAATGATGCGATAGAAACGCTTCGCGCCGCCGCCGCGACGACGCACGGTGATGTGCCCGTCGTTGTTGCGTCCCGAAATGCGCGTCTTCTTTTCCAGCAGAGACTTCTCAGGCTCTGCGCCCTTCGTCAACTCATCGCGCGTCAGATACGTCTGGTAACGACGCGCCGGTGATGTCGGTGTAAGTTTCTTGATGCCCATAATCTTTAGGTTTCAAGTTTCAGGTTTCAAGTTTCAGGTCAGAAGTTTGTTTTAACCTGAAACTTGAAACTTGAAACTACTAGATCGCTTCGCCGTAATCGAGCGGCTTTTCGCCTTCTTTGAGCGTGACGTAGGCTTTCTTCCAGGAAGGCTTGCGGCCTTCAAAGCGACCGCGACGCGCCTTCTTGCCCATGTAATTCATCGTGCGCACCGTGGCGACTTTCACGTCGAAAATTCGCTCGATGGCCGATTTGATCTCAGGCTTCGTGGCGTTTTTGTCCACGCGGAAGGTCAGGAGTTGCTTGCCGTCCTGCGTCTCTTCCTTCGCGACGAGAGCCTTCTCCGTGATCACGGGCGACTTGATGATGTCCCATACTGTTCGCATCTTTTACGCCGCCTCCTCTGTCGTATTCTCTGCTGCTACAGCGTCCGTCGTCGTTCCGCCTTCTTCCGCGTCGTCGTCGTGCGCGCCCGTCCGGCGTTTCGGGTCGAGCATGTCGCCCAACTCCTCTGCCGCCGTGCGCGAGAGCACGAGTTTTTCGTGGTAGAGCAGATCGTAGATGTTCAGACTCCGGCTCGTCGTGATCTTCGCGCGTTTGACATTGCGCGAAGCCAAGAGCAAGTTATCGTTGTCGTGCGAATCCACGATCAGAGTCTTGCCTTCGAGACCGAGCGTGCCGAGCGCGCCGATGAAGTCTTTCGTCTTCGCCGCTCCGAGCGTGAACGCATCAAGGATGATGACGTTGCCCTCGCGCAGACGCTCCGACAGTGCCGAGCGCAGCGCGCCGCGCCGCATCTTCTTCGGCAGATTGTGCGACCAATCTTTCGCCTGCGGCCCGTGCACGTTGCCGCCGCCCTTCCACAGAGGCGAACGGATGCTCGCAATACGCGCGCGCCCCGTGCCCTTCTGCTTCCAGAGTTTCTTACCCGAACCCGACACGTCGCCGCGCGTTTTCGTGCCGACCGTGCCCGCGCGCGCCCGCGCCAAGTAAGCCTTGACGGCGGTGTGCACCAAGCCCTCGTTATATTCCGCGCCGAACACGGCGTCGGACAATTCGAGGTCGGCGATCTCTTCGTTCTTTAAATTGCGCACCTTCACGGTAGGCATAAACACACTCCATAAAGATGAAGTACGAACGATGAATGGTGAAGTTAAGACGACTGCTGTCCGTTCATCCTTCCGCGTTCATCCTTCATCATTTCTTCTTCTGTCTGACAGACTTTTTGACGATCACGACCGTGCCGTTTGCCCCGGGCACTGCGCCGCGAATCATCAACAGATTGTTCTCCGCATCAACGCGTGCGACCGTCAAGCCCTTCACCGTCACGCGTTCGTCGCCCATGTGACCCGAAGAGCGTGTGCCCTTGATGACGCGCGAGGGATAGGCCGACTGGCCGATTGAACCCGGCGCGCGGACGTTCATCGAACCGTGCGACTCTGGACCGCGATTGAAGTTGTGGCGTTTGACCGTGCCCGCGAAACCGCGACCTTTGCTCTTGCCGATCACTTCAATCGTGTCGCCGTCCGCGAACTGGTCGGCGACCAAAACCTTGTCGCCCACGCTCACCGTCGCGTCGCCGTCGAGCCGAAACTCTTTCAGCACGCGCGTCGGCGGCGTGCCCGCGCCCGTCTTCTCGAAGTGGCCGCGCATCGGCTTGTTGACGTTCTTCAACTTCACCGGGCGTTCTTCAACAAACCCGACCTGCACGGCGTTATAGCCATCCTTGCCGGCAGCCGACTTGGTCTGCACGATGACGCAC
>DASYMM010000534.1:0-1958 GCA_036009085.1 Pyrinomonadaceae bacterium
TATCCGGCCTGCCCGAATCTGGAAGATCAAACGAAACTGTTCGAGTTGCTCGACCCGGCGCGCATCGATGTCTCGCTCACGGAAGAGTTTCAACTCGAACCCGAACAATCAACCTCCGCCATCATCGTGCATCACGAAGACGCGAAGTATTTTTCGATTGATTAATCGGTTTCAAGTTTCAGGTTTCAAGTTTCAGGTTTCAAGTTCTTTGTCTTAAACTTGAAAGCTGAAACCTGAAACTTGAAACCTGTTCCCAATGTCTTCGACCGAACTCGAACCCGCGCCGCGAGAGACTGAGCCGCAAACTGCAAACGCGCCGCTCACGCCGATTGACGAGCCGACGCCGGAAGAACTCGCCGTGCTCGCGCCGATGGAGCGCGTGGCCTTTCGCGTCACGCGGCGCATGAACCGGGGCGCGTGGAAACGCTTCTGGACGTTTTGCCAGCGCACGCTCGGCATGAGTTGGATACGCCTCTGCACGTACAACCTGATGCGCGTGCACGGCCTTGAACACGTCGAAGCCGTCTCGCACGAACGTCCCATCCTGCTCGTCTCCAATCATCGTTCGTTCTTCGACATGTACACCGTCGCGGCGGAACTCTTCCGGCGGACGAGTTGGGAGAAGCGTCTCTTCTTTCCCGTGCGCGGACGTTTCTTTTACGAGTCGCCGCTCGGCATGTTCGTCAACATGGTGATGGGCTGGTGGTCTATGTACCCGCCCTTCTTCGCGGCGGGCAGCAACCCGATTGCGGAAAAGCGCGACTTCGATAAATACTCGATGCGCGTGCTCGTAGACCTCTGCCAGCAAGGGCGCGGGCACTTGATCGGCTTTCACCCCGAAGGCACGCGCAACAAAAATCCAGACCCTTACTCGTTCCTTCCCGCCAAGCCCGGCGTCGGACGCCTGATCAAAGAGGCGACGCCGCAAGTCATCCCCGTCTTCGTCGCCGGACTCAACAACGACCTGCCGCGGCAGGTGCTCGGCAACTGGACGGGCGGCGAGTTGATCCGCGTCCACTTCGGCGCGGCGCTCGACTACACCGCGTTTCTCCCCATGCGCGACGGCATCCGCACCTACAAAGAGATCGCCGAATTCGTCATGTCCAAAATTGCCGAACTCGCCGAACAGGATCGCGCGCTGTACGGTAACAAAGGGATCGGGGATGAGGAATAAGGGATGAAGGATGAGGGATGAATAAGAAGACCCGGAAGGTTGGACGCGCGGCGACCGACGGCGGAACGAGCGACGCCGTTGACGTCGCTATCGCGACGCCTTCATCACTCATCTCTCATCCCTCATCCCTTCCGCTCGTTATCGTTAATCCCGCGTCTGCGGGCGGCGCGACGGGCAGGGCTTGGCCGCGCGTGGCGAGCGACCTGCGCGCGCACTTCGGGGCGTTCAATTGCGCTTTCACGGAGCGGGCGGGCGATGCGCGCGTGATTGCCGCGCGAGAGGCCGCGCAAGGGAGAAGTTTGATCGTCGCGTGCGGCGGCGACGGCACGATCTCGGAAGTAGCAAACGGCATTCTCGAATCGGGCGCGGATGCGGAACTGGGAATTTTACCGAGCGGGACGGGAGGCGACTTCAAGCGCACTCTACGGATTCCGGCGCGCGTGGCGGATGCCTCCCGCGCGCTCCGCAGCGGGCGCAGCGTTCACGTGGACGTGGGGCGCGTCGAATTTCAGGATCGCGCGGGTGCGACCGCGCAAAGATATTTTTTGAACGTCGCTTCCTGCGGCATGGGCGGTGAGGTGATTCGTCGCGTGGAAGAACATTCTGCGGGCTGGCTCAACTCTGCGTCGCGCCGCATCGTCGGCGGGAGCAGCGGCGGCCAACTCTCCTACGCGCTCGCTTCGCTGCAAACGACGGTCGCCTTCAACAACCGCGCGCTTCGCATTCAACTCGACGACCGCCCCGAATTTCGCCTCGTCGTCGCAAATCTCTGTGTCGCCAACGC
>DASYMM010000535.1:0-3742 GCA_036009085.1 Pyrinomonadaceae bacterium
CTGCCGGCGCGACAAGTTATCATCTTGTCACATGTCGGCGAATCTTAATTCAGAGAGTGTGGCAATGAAAGATATTTATCTGGTTGGAGCGGTGCGGACGCCCATCGGTCGCTTCGGCGGCGCGCTCGCAGACGTGACGGCGGCGGAGTTGGGCGCGACGGCGGCGCGGGAATCTTTGCGCCGCGCCGGTCTTGCGCCGGACGCGATCCAGCAAGTTATCTGGGGCGCGGCGCGGCAGGCGGGGACGGGGCCGAACCTCGCACGCCAGATCAGTTATCGCGCGGGCGCGCCCGACGCGGTGCCCGCCTTCACCGTCAATCAAGCCTGCGGGTCGGGCTTGAAAGCGATCATCCTCGCGGCGCAGGAGATCATGTTAGGGCGCGCACGCGCCGTGCTCGCGGGCGGCGTGGAGAATATGTCGCGCGTGCCCTACTTTGCCGAAGGCGCGCGTTGGGGCTTGAAGATGGGCCACGTCGAACTCGTGGACGGCATGTATCGAGACGGCTTCCTCGACCCGCTCTCCGGCCTCATCATGGGCGAGACCGCCGAAAAACTCGCGCGCCAGTACGAGATCACGCGCGACGAACAGGACGCCTTCGCCCTGCGCTCGCAACAACGCGCCGCCGCCGCGATTGACTCTGGCCGCTTCGACGCGGAACTCACGCCCGTCGAGTTCAAAGGCCGGCGCGGCGAAACGCTCACGCTCACGCGCGACGAGCACCCGCGCGCCGCGACGACCCTCGAAAGTTTAAAAAAGCTTCCGCCCGTCTTCGATAAAAAGACCGGCACCGTCACGGCGGGCAACTCGTCCGGCATCACGGACGGCGCGGCTGCCGTCTGCGTCCTCGGCGCAGAAGCGTTGCAGGAGACGAACGGCGTCGAGCCGCTGGCGCGCATCATCGATTACGAGATCGCCGGAGTCGCGCCCGAAGTGATGGGCATCGGCCCCGTGCCCGCCATCCGCGCCCTGCTCGCCAGACAAAACCTGACGCTCGCGGACATCGCACTCGTCGAACTCAACGAAGCCTTCGCCGCCCAAGTCATCGCCTGCGACCGCGAACTCCGCTTCGACGCCGCGCGCCTCAACGTCAACGGCGGCGCCATCGCCCTCGGCCACCCCATCGGCTGCACCGGCGTCCGCATCACCACCACGCTCCTCCACGAGATGAAGAAACGCCAAGCCCGCCTCGGCCTCGCAACTCTTTGCGTCAGCGGCGGCCTCGGCCTCGCCCTGCTGGTCGAGCGCGTTTGAAAACGTAATTAGCGTTGTAACTTTGCGCGCGTGTTTGTGTAGGAAATTACCTAAGCTTAATTCAGCGGCTCGATATGTAGAGGAGTATATGGCAGCACCTAAGAACTATGGTCGTAGTCTTGCTTACCTGCAATTTCAGGCTAGGCTCACTTCGGAAATTCGCAATTTCTGGTACCTGAACAATTCGACGCATTATGCAAAACGTTGGATAGAATCAATTCCATCGGAGGATATTCCGGCCACGCTCGGCAAATTCAAAGGAGATGAAGATCATCCCTTTACAAGTTTGGATATTCCTCCAAACGTTTTCATGGATACGCAATCAGATGTCCTTTCCTCTCTAAGAGAGAATACGGTCGTAACCTTCGTCACCGCTTTAGAGGTTTATCTTTTTAACGCAGTAGAACGGACAATTTTCCTGCACCCTGCTTGCATGAAAGACTCAGGGCTAACTTTCACTGCTTCAGAGCTAGCAGGATTTATGGACAAGGATGAACCGAAGGTTGCTTTTGCGAGTGCAGTTGCAGACAAATATATGAGAAATAAGAGCCACGCCGAGATGATAAAAAAGCTCGCTAAAATGATTCAATCAGGCGTAGCGACCAGTTTAAAATCCGATGTTGAAGAGTGGAATAAGTGGTCTTTGGTTAGAAATTCTATCGTCCATGTAGGACGTGGAGTATCACAAGATTTATATGAGGTTTGGAAAACGAGGTTTACTTCCGTTGAGTCTCCCCTAAATATAAAAGATCGTGAAGTTGTAAGAGTTCATCACCTGGCTTTGAAGATTGCTAAAGAACTCGACAGCAGATTTATTGAAACGACTGTCAAGTCCAGCGATGCTGAATTATTTGCGCGTGAGTTGTTCGTTTTATACGGTATCTCTAATCCTAGCCAGCTTTCATCCCAAGTTAGTCGAATTCTTAAATGTAAGTTCAGCAAATCAAACGCAGAGCGAGCACTAGCTTTACAACGGCAAGGAGAGAAAATCATAGGATTTCGTTTTACACCTGAAATGTTTAAAGGGGTAACGTAAATTGAAAAAGAGAGGGGTTGATTACGCTCATGGTCTAACCGACTATTCCGGCCGTCTAATGCTTGTCGCCTAAATACATCTAAATTAAGACAACTTACAGCCGCAGTATTGCGTCTAGTGTTCTTGCGCCCGTGCCGGGTTGAAATGAGTCGTTGCCGACGAGTTTTCAGGAGCGGAGCGTGGCCTCAAAGTTTGGTTCTCAATTTTTTTCAAGGGAGAATTTTTTTGGTGAAGATACGAAGTTTTAAATTTGTGGGCGCGTTTGCGGTCTTGTTGATTCTGTTTGGCGCAATGGACGCCCGCGCGCAGTTGGGTGGGTTGGGCGGCCTCGGGGACAAGTTGAAGAAGAAGACGCCGAATTTGCTCGGCGACAAGCAGCCGATCACGACGAGTTTGCCGGATGCGAAGTGGGGCGACGCGTCGAAGGACGGTTTTACTCCGCGTGAGGCGAAACGTTCGTTGATGACGTTGCAGCGCACGCCGAACGGGGGCTTCGTGTTGCAGCCCGGCTATTACGAGATGCAGACGCAGAGCTATTGTCTGAAGGCCGGGACGCACGGCCCCGGCGGCGGCGACGGCTATCTCTACGCGCCCCCGAAAGGGCCTGCCGAGGACGCCGTGATGACCATCGTGCGCAACTCCGTGAACCGGCCAGAAATACCGCAGCAAAAAATCCAGCAGCTTCTCTGGGCGATCATCGCCCGCGCGAAGTTTGAAGACTTGCAGGGCGAAATCAAGGCCGTCGCCTCGCAACTGTTGACGCCGCGCCAACTCGCCTCGCTCAATCGTAGCGCGCTCGACGCGCTCTCCGGCAACGCGCTCACCGACGCGCTCGGCGGCGTTCCCGAACCGCTTCGCCAGATCGCGCAGGCCGAGGCGCAACTCCGCCAGATGCTCACGACGCCGGGCGCATCGTTTGCCGAGATGGAGCGCGTCGCGGTGCTCTCGGGCGCGGCTCCGCTCGGCGAGGGCAGCCGGGACGTGCCGAGCGGTCGCTGGTCTGTGCACCCGGATGGCTACTACGTGCGCTACATTCCGAGCGGTTACAGTTCGACGCGTGTGGAAATCTGGGTTCCGCAGGGCAGCCCTTCGGTCGGCAAGGAATACGACCCGGCCACGCACATCGCCGTCCCCGGCAACACCGCACGGCAGCGTCTCATCCAGTCGGGACGCGCGCACCAATAAGCCCGACAACGATGAAGTAGGAACGATGAACGCGGAGTGAAGATCAACTGTCTTCATTCCGCGTTCATCGTTCCTACTTCATCGTTTTTTACCTCTCCGCGTCTCTGCGGTGAGTCTTGCTTTTAGTTAACCCGAGTCTTGAGTTGGATCATGCTGAGAGCAACCGAGCATGAAGCAAATTGTAATAAAGCAGTTTCAGCTTGATGGTGTTCCATAAGCCATGCCACGAACGACTCAACACGCGATCTACAAAAGCACTCCACAGCTTG
>DASYMM010000536.1:0-8898 GCA_036009085.1 Pyrinomonadaceae bacterium
AGCCGGGGTGGTGTCAGCGGAGGCGGCGCGTGCGCCGTCGCTGGAGAAGTAGAAGAGGCTGAACTCCGTCGCCCGCTGTCGCGCGGGCGTGGGAGTCGAGGGCGAAGGCGACGCGGAGGACGACAGAGCAGGCGAGGGTGAGGAAGACGCCGAGAGGGAGAGATGCGGGTGGCGTTCGAGCACCACGCGGAAGCCTCGTCCTAGTGTCCAGAATAGTTCGAGTGCAGAGATGTCGAAGGAGACGGACGTGAGCGACAGCCAGGTGGCGGGCAAGGTGGCGTCGAGCCGTTCGTCCATCGCCGCGCAGAAGTTGATGAGGTTCCGGTGCGTGATCATCACGCCCTTCGGCACACCCGTCGAACCGGAGGTGTAGATGACGTAGGCGAGGTTCGCGCTCGTCACTTCGCTGTGGACGTTCTTCCCACTGTGACGCGCGATCTCTTCGGCCTCTTTGTCCACGCACACGACCGCTCGCTGCGCTGTCGTCGCTGAGGCCGCCGGGTCTTCACTGTGAGCGGAGCCGGCGGGAGCAGCAGCGGTGGTGAACAGGTCGCGCCACCGGGTCGTGGTGACCAGGACGCTCGCGCCGGAATCTTCAACCATCAGGCGGAGGCGTTCGCGTGGGTACTGCGGGTCGAGCGGCACATACGCCCCGCCCGCCTTCAAGACGCCGAGCAGCGCGACGACGAGTTCGACCGAGCGGTCGAGGCAGATGCCTACGAGCGTCTCCGCGCCGACGCCGAGCGTGCGCAGGTGTCGGGCGAGGCGGTTGGCGCGCTCGTTCAGTTCCGCGTAGGTGAGGCGGGATGCGCCGCAGACGAGCGCTTCGGCAGTGGGCGTGCGCTCGACCTGCGCCTCGAACAACTCGTGCAGGCATAGGTCTGCGGGCAACTCCAATTCCGTCGCGTTCCACTCGGAGCGTAGTTGCTCGATTTCTGCGGGGCTGAGAATCCGTAGCTCGGCGATTCTTTTCGTCGCGTCTGTTGTGATCTCTTCTAATAACGTCTCGAAGTGGGTGGCGATGCGGGCGATGGTGGCGGCGTCGAAGAGGTCTGTGTTGTATTGCAGAGAGGCCGAGAGGCCGCCGTCTACTTCGGCCATCGAGAGGTTGAGATCGAATTGAGAGACGCGCTGTTCGAGGGCGAGTGATTCGAGTTCGAGTCCGCCGATGTTTATTCTCGTGCCGGTTTCGCCGAGCGCGAAGGAGTCTAATTTGCCCTCGCTGCGCAGGTGCGATTTTTGCAAGGTGAACATCGTTTGAAAGAGCGGCGAGCGGCTCGCATCGCGCTCCGGCTGTAGACGCTCGACGAGCAGCGCGATGGGGTAGTCTTGATGCATGAACGCATCGAGCACGGTGCGCCGCGTCCGGGAGAGAAATTCCTCGAAGGTCGGGTTGCCCTTGAGACTCGCGCGCAACACGACGGGGTTGACGAAATAGCCGACGATGCCCGCGACTTCCGCCCAACGTCTGCCGGAGGTGGGCGAACCGACGAGGATGTCTTCCTGCCCGGTGTGGCGATGGAGAACGACCTGATAGGCCGCCAGCAGCGTCATGTAGAGGGTCGCGCCGTGCGACTGTCCGAGCGACTTCAATTTGGCCGTCAAGTCTGCGCTCAGTTTGAATGAATGCGATGTCCCACGGAATGTCTGCACGGGCGGGCGCGCGTGATCCGTGTGCAGATCGAGCACGGGGAGTTCGCCCGACAGTTGTGCCTGCCAGTACGACCAGAGAGCGTCGCCCTCCCTGTCGAGCAGCAACCCTTCCTGCCAGTTCACGTAGTCTGCGTAGCGGAGCGGCAGCGGCGCGAGCGCAACCGCCGTCGCGTCTCTTTCGGACTGATACAATTTTCCGAGTTCGTCAATCAGAACGGCGAGCGACCAGAAATCACTGATGATGTGGTGAGCGACTAAGAGCAGAATGTGTTGCTTCTGAGCGTCGCGCCGGATCAAGGTCACGCGCAGCAGCGGCCCCTCTTCCAGATTGAACGGGCGGTGAGATTCAAGGATGAGAGCGTTGTGCAAATCCTCTTCGCTCCACTCCGCGCCATCGTGTTCGTAGAAACTGATCTCGCCGTGCTCGCCGATCCTTTGCACCGGCCCTTGCTCTGACGAAGCGAAAGTCGTCCGCAGAGACGGATGGCGATCAACCAACGCCTGAAAAGCACGGCGCAACGCGGCTGAATCTACTTCCGACCACACGCGCGCAGCCGTGGCGAGGTTGTAAGCCGCGCTCTCCGGCGCGAGTTGTTGCAGGAACCACAGCGCCTGCTGCCCGCGCGAGAGCGGACATTCGGCGACCGCGCCCGCCGGCTCGCCGCCCGACGCTTTCGCCGGAGGCGCAGACGAGAGATAGTTGAGAGCCTGCGTCGCCAGTTGCGCGATAGTGAAGTCTTGCAAGAAGCTCGCCATCGGCAATGTCGTGCCGAGGCCGGTTTCGATGCTGTAGGTCAGTTCGGTGGCGGTCAGCGAGTCGAGGTTGTAACGCGTGAGCGGTTGATTCACGTCTAACTCGGCAGGCGCGACGCCGAGCCGCTCCGCCAACTGCGACACCAGCCACTCTTCGACGGCTTCCGCGCTCAGAGCCGCCGACACGAATGCCGACGACGACGTGCCGCTGCCGTCGCCTCCCGTTTGCATATTCGCGCGCCACTCGGAGAGCGCGTCGAAGCTCTTCTCCAAAAACTTGTTGCGCGCGGCGTGTCGCTGGATTTTTCCGCTGGAGGTTTTGGGCAGCGTGTTCTTCTTGATCAGGACGACGGCGTAAACCTGTAGCTCGTGCTCCTCGGCCACCGCCTGCCGAATCTGTCCGACGACCGCCGCCAAATCTCGTTCATGATGATCGGCCTCCTGCACGACGACGAGGCGTTCTTCTCCCGCCACGTCAACCGAAAAGGCCGCGCCGCAACCGGGACGCAGAGACGGGTGCGCCTGTTCGACCGTCAACTCGATGTCCTGCGGATAATGGTTGAGTCCGCGAATGACGATGAGGTCTTTGAGTCTGCCCGTGACGAACAACTCGCCTTCGTGGAGAAAGCCGAGATCACCCGTGCGTAAAAACGCGCCTTCGCCGGTGTCCGCCAGATGCGCTTGGAAGGTTGCCGCCGTCTCCTCCGGGCGTCCCCAGTAGCCGCGCGCCACGCTCGCACCCGAAACCCAAATCTCGCCGACTTCGCCGGGCAGACGCTCCGTTAAAGATTCCTGATCGACGATCTTGAGGCGTTGCCCCGGCATCGTTTGGCCGCAGCCGACGAGCGCGTGCGCCCCCTCGTCGTCCGGCGAAGTGAAGCGCGCCTGATGATTTTCGAGCGCGTCGGCGGCCACGGTTTTAATCACTGGCGGGAGGCTTTTGCGTCCGCCCGCAGCCATCAGAGTAGCTTCGGCCAGCCCGTAACAGGGATAGAAGACTTCGCGCCGGAAACCGCTTTCGGCGAAGGCCGCCGCGAAGCGTTCGATGGTTTCATGGCGAATCGGCTCCGCGCCGTTGAAGGCGACGCTCCAACGGCTGAGGTCGAGTTGCGCGCGTTCTTCGGCGGTGGTCTTGCGCACGCAGAGGTCGTAGGCGAAGTTGGGCGCGCCGCTCGTCGTCGCGCGCGTGCGCGAGATGGCTTCAAGCCACCGCAGAGGCTTTTGCAAAAACGCGGCGGGCGACATCAGCGTGCTCGGAAAGCCGCCGTAGAGCGGTTGCAGGATGCCCGCCATGAAACCCATGTCGTGAAAGGTCGGCAACCAGGAGACGTAACTGTCCTCCGGCGTGTGCCCGACCGCCTGATAGACGAGCGCGGCGTTGGTCAGCAGATTTTCGTGCGTGAGCATGACGCCCTTCGGCAAGCCCGTCGAACCGGAGGTGTACTGTAGGAACGCCAGCGAATCGGCGGCGATGGCGGGTTCCTGCCAGTCTCCGCCCGCGTCTGCGGCGATCTCTTCGGTCGCCAGCCAGCGCAGCGGCGGCAGGTACGGGTTGACGGAAAACAGCGGCACGACTTTGGCGAGCGTCGCGGCGGTCGTCAGCGCGACCGTCGCCTGCGCGTCGGCGACGATTGATTGCAGACGCAGCAGGCTCCGGTTGCGTCGCGGCGGATACGCGGGCACGGCGACCGCCCCGGCATAGAGGCAGCCGTAGAAGGCCGCGATGAATTCGAGTCCCGCCGGGTACAGCAGCAACACGCGGTCGCCGCTTGAGACGAACTGTTGGAGCGAGGCGGCGATGGCACGCGCCTGCCGGTCTAACTCTCCGTAAGTCAGATGCAGTTCGGCCGTCGCACCGTCAACGAGAAAAGTGTGCGCCGGTTGATCCGTTTGCAGCGTCGCTCTGCGGCGCAGAAGTTGCACCAATGTCGAAGGCTCGGACTCTCGTTCGAGCGGCGACAGTTCATCGGTGCTAGTGATACTCGACATGAATTGCTCCCCGAAATCGGTCTTGAAGAATGCGACGTTTTGCGCGTAGGACTCTAAGTAAGCTGTTTGAAAAGCCTATCAAAGCCCCGAAGGGGCGAGATGTGAGAGCCTGTGGCAACGCCGCAGGAACCTTGTCGTAAATCAGGCCAAGCCCTGAAAGGGCGGAATAATTTATGTCGCCCTTTCAGGGCTTCTCATCAAAGGCGGCAACTGTCCCGACGCGGTGCGCCGGGCTTTCGCATCGCGCCCCTTTGGGGCTTTCCAAACAGCTTCTAAAGGATGAAGAGGCTCGCGGGACTTGTCTCTCCTGTGAGCGGCGGCGCGCGGGCGTTCAAGGCGCACGCGTTCAGGGCTAAAGCGTCTTGAGAAAGGCGATGAGAGCTTTGCGTTCCGGCTCTTTGAGTTCGAGGCCGAAGGGGTGTCCCTTCACGGCGCGCTTCTCGACGCCCGCCCCGCGAAAGCCCGTGGGCACGTAGTCGTCGCGCAGGCGGCGCGGGTCGAACCAGTCTTCCAGAGTCGCCACCGAGCCGCTGTGCTCGAAGGGGCCGCGATACCAGACGCCTTTCAGCGAGGGAACTTTGTAGTAGCCCGTGGCGCGCCGGGAATAGAGCGCGAGGCCGGGGTCTGTGCCGACGGAGACGGGGAGGATACTGAATTGACCGCGATGCTCGTCTGGCACTTTGAAACCTTCGACCGGCGACAGCTTGTTGCTCGTGTAAAGCGGCGGCGTGTGGCAGACGTTGCAACCCTCGGCCTCGAAAACCTTCTTGCCGCGCGCGGCGAGCGCGTCGAACTTATTCGGGTTCGGCGGCGGCTTGAGCGAATAGATGTAGAGCGAGAGCGCGTAGAGTTGTTCGTCGCTGTAACGCGGGCGGATTTTCTTCGGGTCGGTCAGTTCGCCGCGCGGAATGAAGTCGAGATATTTGGCGAGGAAAGACGCGCCCTGATTGAGCGCGGCGTAGCGCATCATGTCCGCTATCGAGCGATGTTGGTGCAGCCCGGTGCGGTCTAGATAGCGACGGTCTTTGACGCCGATGAGGTCTGGCACTTGCACTGGATAGGTGAGGCTCACGCCGGGGCGCACCTGCACGCCCGGCACGAGCGCGCCCATGATTTCCGCAAACTGCTTGAGCGTCATTTTGTCGAACTGCTCAAGCTCGTCAGGCTGCACCCAGGGCGTGTAGTAGCCGAGGACGAACGCGCCGCGCGCGGTTGACTTGTACTGTCGCTGCGACGCGCGCCCGACGTGCTTGCGCGCGTCGAGTTCGTCGAGACGACCGAGCGGGTAGTTGCCCTGTGCGCCCTTGATGATGCTGCCGTCCGGCATCACACGCGTGTGGCAGGTGGCGCACGAAAATTCGCCGATCTCGATCACTCCCTTTTCGCGGATCGAGTAGACGTTGTAAGGCATCGTGCCGTCCTTCGCGACGGGCATGCCGCTGCGCTCGTACCACTGCGGGTCTCTGACATCGGTTGGCTGATTCAGGCCATTGAAGAAGATCGGCGCGTTGAAGATAAGTTCGCCCGCCTTGATCCAGTCTTCCTGCGTTTTGAGTTTCGACGCGTCGAAGGCGATCTCCGGCTCCTGCTTCGCGAGCCACTCCATGTAACCGGGCGGCTCTTTGCCCGGCGCGTAGATCGGGTATGTTTTATAGATCGGCAACGCCGGAATGCCGTAGTAGAACTCCGCCGAGACGTGCTTGGGCGTGTATTTCGGGTTCGCCAGCGGCAGTTCGAGCGCGGCCAGTTCCTTGTCGTCCCACGATTTCGGAATCTGCGGAGTCCATTCCTGCTTCGGCTGCGGTTTCGACTTTTGCGCCACGCCGTCAATGATGAAGGCGACCGCGCAGAGACAGACCAGCACAGAGACTTTAATAATTAACGAGGCTCTTTTTTTCACCACTTCCTCCTGAACTTTTCCGACACGCCGAGGGGCGTCGTGTCAAAGATCAATTACCCTTGCGACCGGAGGGCTTCTTCGACGCATTCGCTTAAGTAAGCCACGGTCGGCTGCTCGAACACCGTGCGCAGCGCGACATGCACCCGGAATGTTTCGCGCAGGCGTGTCATCATCCGCGCGGCCAGCAGCGAGTGGCCGCCCAACTCGAAGAAGTCGTCATAGACTCCGACCTGTGCGACGCCGAGCACTTCCGACCAAATCTTCACGAGCGTCGCTTCGACCGGCGTGCGCGCGGCCAAGTAGTTTTCGCTCAATTCAGGTCTGAGTTGTGCGGGCGCGGGCAAAGCCTGGCGGTCAACCTTGCCGTTCGGCGTCAAAGGCACTTCCGGGATTTGCACGAACCACTGCGGCAACATGTATTCCGGCAACGTCTCGCGCAGATGCTCGCGCCATTCGCCGCCGCCGGGCATCGCCGCGCCGTCTCGCAAGACGACGTAGGCCGCCAACGCCTTCCCGACTCCGGCGGTTTCGCGCGCCGCGACCACACACGCGCCCACGCTCTCGTGCTGCATCAATACAGACTCGATCTCGCCGGGTTCGACGCGATAACCGCGCACCTTCAACTGCTCGTCCGCGCGCCCGAGGAATTCGATCTGCCCTGTCTCCAGATGCCGCGCCTTGTCGCCCGTCCGGTAGAGTCTGCGTCCGGCTTCGCGGCTGAACGGGTCGGGGATGAAACTTTCTGCCGTCAAATCGGGGCGCGCCTGATAGCCGCGCGCGAGGCCGTCGCCGCCGACGTAGAGTTGGCCGGACACGCCGACGGGCGCAGGTTGCAGGCTTTCGTCAAGCACGTACACCTGTGCGTTGGCCGCAGGTCTGCCGATGGGAACAAACGCACGCGCGTCTCGCTCCGCGCCGTAGCGATAGATCATGCAGCCGACCGTCGCCTCCGTCGGCCCGTACTCGTTAACGACACGGACGCGCCCGCCGAAACTTTCGTGCACGGCACGCGCCAACTCCGTCTCCAGAGCCTCGCCGCCCACGACGAGCAGGCGGACGCGAGATTGCCGGTTGTCTCGATCCTTGATGAGCGCGAGATGTCCCGGCGTTAGTTTCAACACGTCAACGCGGTCGTCTTGGAGTATCTCTTCGAGCATTCCCGCGCCGCCCGCACGGTCGTAGATCACGACCTGCCCGCCGCTCACGAGCGGCGTGTAGATGGAAGTCACGGTGAGGTCGAAGGCCAGCGAAGAGTAGAGCGGGAAAGCTAAACTCTCGCCGCCGAGATATTCGTCCGCCGCCCACAAAATGTAATTGACGACCGAAGCGTGCTGCACGGAGACGCCCTTCGGCCTGCCCGTCGAGCCGGAGGTGTAGATGATGTAAGCGGTGTTCGCAGGGCTGACGTTGACTTGCAGGTTGTCTGCGGATTGATGCGCGAAAGCTTGAACGTCGGAGTCGAGACAGACTTCGGCGGCACGGAGACCAACGGGCAATCTTTCGCGCGTCCGTTGCTGCGTCAAGACGACGGCGACGCCCGCGTCTTCGAGCATGAAGCGCAGACGCTCCGGCGGCGTCTGCGCGTCGAGCGGCACGTATGCCCCGCCCGCCTTCAACACGCCGAGCAGCCCCACCACGGTCTCGAATGAATGTTCCAGCAACACCCCGACCCTCGCCTCCGGCGCGACGCCGAGTTCCGACAGGTGTTGAGCCAGACGGTTCGCACGCGCGTCGAGTTCGGCATATGTCATCTGTCGCCCTTCGCACACGACGGCCACGGCGTCGGGCGTGCGCGCGGCCTGTTCCTCGAAGAGCCGGTGCAGCGACGACGGGCGCGCGCCGTAATCAACGCCCGTCTCGTTCCACTCCTCCAACAGACGCTCGCGCTCCGCTTCGTTCAGCAGCGACACCTGCCCCAGCCCTTGCTGCGCATCTTCCACCAACGCTTCCAGCAGCCGCTCGAAGTGCTCGGCCATCCGCCGGATCGTCGCCGCGTCAAACAGGTCGCTGCGATACTCAAATGATCCCGCAATCTCTTCTCCCACGTCGGCCAACGCCAGCGTCAGGTCGAACTTAGTCACGCCGCTCTCAACCCCCACGCCACCGATCTCCAACGTTGACAAGCGCAGCTCTTCAGCGGGAGCATTCTGCAAAATGAACATCACTTGAAACAGCGGCGAATGGCTGAGACTGCGCTCCGGTTGTAATTCCTCGACCAATTTCTCGAACGGCACGTCTTGATGTGCATACGCTTCCAGACACGCTTCCCGCGCCCCCTTGAGCAACTCCCCGAAGCTCATCCCGGCTGACACTCTGCCCCGCAGCACGAGTGTGTTAACGAAGAAGCCGATCAACGCTTCCGTCTCCGCGCGATTACGATTCGCAATCGGCGTCCCGACTAAGATGTCCTCCTGTCCGCTATACCTGTAGAGCAGAGTTTGGAAGGCTGCGAGCAAAGTCATAAACAGCGTCACGCCTTCGCGCCGGCTCAACTCGCGTAGCGCATGGCTTAAGTTTGCCGAGAGCATGAAATTCTGCGCCGCACCATGATTAGTCTGGACGGGCGGGCGGGCATGGTCTGTCGGCAGTTCTAAGACTTGCGG
>DASYMM010000537.1:0-28839 GCA_036009085.1 Pyrinomonadaceae bacterium
ACGAATTCTTCGCCCGCCGCGCACATGGCCTCTTCCACCGTGCGCGCGATCTCTTCGCACTCGGCCCCCTCGCATTCGACGACGATCTCGTCGTGCACGATGTTGACGACGCGCGCCGTTGTCTCTTTCAACCTGTCGTGCAAGAGGCGCAGGGCGCGTTTCAAGATGTCTGCGGACGCGCCCTGTATGGGCATGTTCTTGCCGTTGCGCTGTGCGAGCGAGGCGGCCTGACGGTCTTCCACGTCGAAGTTGAAGCGTGCGAGTCGCCCGGACATGGTGCGCGCCGTGCGCTCGCGGACAGCCTTGCGCGCGGCGTCTCTGAGCCACGTATCAAGCCCGCGATAGGTCTGGAAGTAGCGCGCGAGGATGCTCTCGGCCTCGGTCAGAGGGATGCCCGTCATCATGGAGAAACGCTGCGCGCCGATGCCGTACACCACGCCGAAGTTGAGACGCTTGGCGAAGTCGCGCTGCACCTTCGTCACTTCTTCGAGCGGCGTGTTGAAGACCTGCGCGGCGGTGACGCGGTGCAAGTCCGCGCCCGAATTGAACGCGTCAATGAAGCCCTTGTCCTCCGTGACGTGCGCGAGGATGCGCAACTCGATCTGCGAATAATCGGCGATGACGAGTTTGCGCCCGTCGGGCGCACGGAAGCAGCGGCGATACTCCGGCGCGTGCGGCACCTGTTGCACGTTCGGGTTCGTACAGGCAAAGCGTCCGGTGGGCGCGCCGATCTGGTGGAAGTTGGCGTGGATGCGCCCGGTGGTTTTGTTGATCTCGCCGAGGATGTTTTCGCCGTAGCTGGTGAGGGATTTTTGCATGGTGCGGTAGTCGAGCAGTTTGGCGACGACCGGCCAGTCGGCGGCGAGCGGTTGAAGTTTCCAGTTGCGCGTGGAATCGGGGAGCGGCACGCCGAGGCGTTTGAGCGCGGCGGTGAGTTGCGTATGCGAATCGAGATTGATGTCGGCGCGCGCGTTCTCGAAGAGAGAGCCTTGCACCGTGCCGACGGCGAGCATCGCGCTCAGTTCGGCGGCGAGCGTGGCGCGCTTCTCTTTGACGATGGCGATCTGTTCGCGCCAGCGTTCGGCGTCGAGGTAAATCCCCGCGAGTTCGAGACAGGCGACGGGCATCACGCACTCGAATTCGAGTTGCGCGACGCGCACGAGTTCGTCGCGCTTTAAGAGTTCGATGAGACGTTCGCGCAAGGGGAGCATGAGCGCGGCGTCGCGCGCGGCGTATTCGAGTTGGGCGGCGGAGAGCGTGCCGCCCCAATCGCTGACCTGTTCCGACTTGTCAACCGTCTCATCGAGATAGCGCGCGGCGACGGCGGCGAGCGAATGGCGATCTTCGGACTCGCCCGCCGAGACGATCTGGCTGGCGAGCATCGTGTCGAAGATGCCTCCGAGTTCCGTGCCGAGTTGATGCTTCACCCACTTGGCGTCGAACTTCGCGTTGTGCGCCACCTTCACGGGGCGCGGCGCGGCGAGCAGTTGGCGAAGCGGCGCGAGCGAGTCATTCGCTGCGCCGTTGCCGTCGCCGTTTTTGAAGAGGTCGAGATCAATGATGTGCGCCGTGCCGCCGGGCGCGGAGAACTGGATGAGCCGCATCCGCCCGCTGTACGGGTCGAGCGCGGTGGTTTCCGTGTCGAAGCCGACGACCGGATGCTGTGAAAGTTCGGCGACGGCTGCCGCGAGTTCCGACGCGTTGTTGATGAAACGATAGTTGGCTGATTCCATTAGAAGATGCTGTTAGATTGGCTGGACGCTCAAGCGGCTCTGTAAACGGCGATGCGCGCCGCGAGAAGGTCGCAAGTTATATCAATGCACGCGGGCGTGCGATCTATAAATGCCTAAAAAAGGCGAGGGGCAGGGACAAGTCCGCTGCCCCCACGTTAATTTGACGAAGACGTAGGACAGAACCGTGATACAGAGAACGGCTATCGAAAGTCAAGCCGGGGACGACCGTGCGAGAAACGCGACGTGTGCCGAAGAGAAGCGTGCGGCAATTTACGCGTCGTCCGTTTCTAAACTCGCGCCCACCTCGCCCGCGATGTCGGGAGTGGTCGTGGTGACGGTTGTGGTGACGGTCGTGGTCGGCGCGGTCGCGGCGGCGATCACGGCCGGTTCGACATCGCCGTGCTCTTCGTCTGCCGGAACGTCCAACTCCTTCCCGGCCATCTTCAAATCTTCGGGGATGGTGCGCAGCGCGCGGTCGTAATATTTCTGGCGGTCGGCCAAGCCGTTGAAGCCGCCGTTGATCTTCTTCGTGATGGCCTTGAAGAGACGGCCATCGGCGAGCGCGTTTAAGTTGCGCGTGTCCCAGAACCAACCGGCGGAACGAAAGGCGTTTTCCGGTTGCGTGATGAGCGTCGGGTTGTTGATGAGGTCGAGGCCGAGCGCCTTGCCGCAGGCGGCGTGGTTGGCGCGCCCAGTGATCTGTATGGGGCCGTGGCCTTTGAACTTCACGCCGTCGCCGGGCTGCGTGTTGCCGAGGTCTTTGCGTCCTTCGTAAGCACGCCCCGAAGCGATCTCTTCAAAGTAGCGAAGCTCCGCCGACTCGTGCGCGAGTTGGGCGAGGAAGGCGGCGGCGCGCAGGTAGGTGGCGATCTCGAATTCGCTCATGGCGTCGTTCAGGTGTGGGAGATAGAGTTGCCGTTTCGCGGCGGGCAGATTCGGCATGATGTCGCGCAACATGTTGTCGGTGATTTCGCTGGTCATGGGGATTTTAGCTCCTGTCGTAAGTTGGTAAGGTTGCTCACATAGCGCGCGTCGCGAGCGGACGCGCGGGCGTAGAATGAAGCGCGCAATATATCACCATTCTCTAGCTTTGCCCTATCACTTTTATTCAACGCGCGGGGGAACTTTCGGGAGCGACTGCGGCGGGGCGAATCGTGAGGGCGAGCAGGAGCGCGGCGAGCGTGCCGATGCACGCGCTGGCGATGAAGGCGACGCTTGCGCCGCGCCAACTCCACAACGCGCCCATCAACAGCGACGCAGGCCAGACCGTGATGCTGAACGCGAGATTGTAGAGGCCGTAAGCCGTGCCCCGTTTATCCGCCGGCACGAGGTCTGCGACGAGCGCCTTCTCCGCGCCTTCGACGAGGCCGAAATAGATGCCGTAGGTGAGAAACAGCACCCACGCGCCCCCGACCGTCGAGACAAACGCGAAGCCTAGATAGACTCCTGCGTAAAAGAGCCAGCCCGACACGATCAGGGTCTTGCGCCCCAGACGATCCGACAAATCGCCGCCGACGAGCGAACTCAGCACCTTGATAGCGTGCAGCGCAGCCCAGAGCAGCGGGATCGTCGCCGTCGAGATGCCCACTTCGCGCGCGCGCAACAGGAGGAACGCGTCCGAAGAATTCGACAGGGTGAAGAGCGCGAGGATGACGAGAAAGCGTTTGAAGTTTCCGTCAAAACCGCGCAGCGAAAAACGCGGCGGGGCGACGCCGTTGACAGCCGGAGGGACGACCGGGGCGGCGTGTGCGGCGTCGCGCCTTTCTGCGCGCAGGGCGTCGGCGCGTACGGCTTCGGCTTTTCTGCTCTCGCGTCCGTCGTCGCGCTCTTTGCGCGTCTCGCGTAGCGCGAACGCGGCGACGAGCACGGCGGCCAGCGCGGGCACGGACGCGGCGAGAAAGATCAACTTGTACTCCGCGAGCGTCGGCGAGTTTCGATTCGCGGCGATCAGAACGAGCAGCGCGAAACCGAGCAGAGGGCCGACGACCGCGCCGAAGTGATCCATCGCGCGATGAAAACCGAAGGCGAGGCCGCGCTCCGTGGGCGCAGCCGAGTCTGCGATCATGGCGTCGCGCGGCGCGCTGCGGATGCCCTTGCCCACGCGGTCTGCGAAGCGCACGGCGAAGAGCTGCGGCCAACTCGTCGCAAAGCCGAGCAAGGGGCGCACGATGCTCGCCAGCGCGTAGCCGAAGACCACCGGGGCTTTGCGTCGCCCGCTGCGGTCGCTGAAATAGCCTGCGAAGAGTTTGAGGAAACTGGAGACGGATTCCGCGCCGCCTTCGATGAGGCCGACGACGGCGGGCGATGCGCCGAGCGCGACCGAGAGGAAGACGGGCAGGAGCGGATAGATGATCTCGCTCGAAGCGTCGTTCAGGAAACTGACGAGACTGATGACGAGGACGTTTCGCGGGAGCCGCCCGTAGCGACGGAAGAGGCCGGGCGGGTGCGCGTCCGACGCTTCAGCGCGACTGATCGAGGCGTCGAACTCGTCTGCGGCGTCGGTGTCGGTCTCGGCCATGCTGGATGAAGCGGGGCGGCGTTCGACGGCTCAATGATTCGTCGAGCGGCGCGTGTTAGACGAAGCGGGACGATTCGCTTTCGGCGTCGAACCTGTCGCGTCGCCGTAGAAGTTCCACCAGACGAGCGCGGCGACGACCAGCAGCGCGACGAGGCCGACGAGCGCGAGCTTGATAAACACCTTCACCGTCCGCCACACCAGAAACAGCACGACGAGCGAGACGAGAATTGCGATGCCGATGATTCCGATGGTCATAAAGAAGCTGTCAGCCGTCAGCCAAAATTACAGCAATTGGTTTTGCTGATGGCTGATGGCTAATCGCCCTTTTTGTAACTCGCGCGCACGACCGTCTTGATGTTGCCGCGAATGTTGAAGTCGCCTTCGAGTTCGACGCTGAGGGGCTGGCAGGCGCGGACGAAGTCTTCGAGGATGACGTTCATGACGTGCTCGTGGAAGATCTTCACGTTGCGAAATGAGTTGATGTAAAGCTTAAGGCTTTTCAGTTCGACGCAGCGTTCGTGCGGCACGTAGGCGAGCCGTATGTTGGCGAAGTCGGGGAAATCGGAGAACGGGCAGATGGCCGTAAACTCCGGCATCTCGAAGCTGACGGTGATCTCGCGCCCGACAAACTCATAAGGGAAGGTATCGAGCGGGTAGAGATTCATCTCCTCGCGCGGCGTGGGGCGAATCTCCAAGCCCTGCTGGTTGACGGAAGGAAGTGCGGTTTCGACAGCGGACATGCGTTAAATGCTCCTTGAATCTGGCGCGACGCTTGATGTTACATGAGCCGCGCGGGAGAAAGCAAAAGGCGAAAGTCGGGGGGCGTTTTCGCCGCCCCACGCTTCCGCCTCGCGCCTCCGGGCTTTCGCTCGTTCCTACATCTTGCTGTGATCCATGCCCGGCATCTTGCTGTGCAGGTCGCGCGCCATCTGCAAGTGCTGCTGGACAACGGGAAGGGTCTTCGCGGCAAACGCTTTCAAGTCGGCGTCGCGCCCGCGCGTGCTCTCGTCGCGGAACAGTTTCTCCATCTTCTCATGGTCTTTGTGTCCCGCCATCATCACGTACTCGCGGTCGAACGCCTCGCCGGAAAGTTTCTCCATCCTCGCCATCATCGCGCGATGCTTCGCGTCGGGCGCGGTCGGCAGGGTGATGCCTTTCGACGAAGCGATCCCCATCAACTCGGTGTTGGCCGCCGTGTGATCGTCAATCATCTTCTGCGCGTACTGCTTGACCGCGTCGCTCGACGCTTTCGTCAAAGCGAGCCGCGCCGTCTCGACTTCGGCCATGCCGCCCATCGCCGCCGTCATCGCGAATTTTCTGTCCGACGAACTCGCCGACGACATGTTGCCGTTTCCGCTCCCGGTGTTGCTGTTTCCGTTCCCGTTCGTGTTTGAGTTCGTATTTTGCGCCGTGGCCGTCGAGGCCAACATCGCGACGCACATCAACGCCGCGCTCAGCATGAAGCCGAGTTTTTTACCTTTTCCCATGTTCGTTCTCCCTTTATTTGTGATCCGTTTGTGAGTTGATTTCGGTTAATTGACGAAAGACGCGGGAGCCTGTTTCCGACCGGCTCCCGCGCCTGTGAATGATTGACGCTTACGCACGCGCCGTGTTTGCGCTGCCGCCCGCATCGGTCGCGCGCTCAAGATTGCGTATGCGGTCGTGCGCGTCTTTGACCTGCGCGTACTGGCGTTCGACGATTGAGCGCACGTCCGACGGCAGATTTTCGTCGGCGAGCGCGTCTTTGTAGCTCGACACCGCCGTGTCTTCGCCGCGCTCGGCTTCTGCGAGGATGGCGTTTTCGTCTTCGCCCGTCACAGCGGACTTGATGTTCATCCAGCCACGATGAAGCGTGGCCGCGACGCTGCCCGCCTGCGCGGGGTCGCCGCCGAGCCGTAGCACTTCGTTCTGCAACTCGCCTGCAAACTGCGCGCGCTGCTGCGAGTATTGACCGAACAGAGTTTTCAGGTCGCTGCGCTTGACGCCTCCGGCGGCGGTCTGGAAACCGTTCTGGCCGTCCTTGCAAGTCTCGATCAAGTTATTGAGTACGGAGATCACGTTATCATTATCAGCCATTTCACTTCTCCCTTTTGAAGTTTTGCGGCGCACCCGATTCGTAAATCGCGCGCCCGCCGTTTCCCCTTGATTAATACACGGCGCGTCTGCCCCGCCACGTCTGCGTCGGGTCGGGGTTCGCGCCGGAGTCGAAAAACTTGACGAGCAGGAGTCCGGCGATGAAGCCGCCGATGTGCGCGGCGTAGGCCACGCCGCCTTCCTGCGAACCCTGCCCGAGCATGCCGAGGCTATTGATCAACTGGAAGACGAACCAGAGGCCGATGGCGACCCACGCCGGGACGGTGCGCACCAGAAAACTGAACATGATGACGTGGACGCCGCGCGTCGGGTGCAGCAGCAGGTAGCCGCCGAGCACGCCGGAGATCGCGCCCGATGCGCCGAGGCTCGGTGTGAGCGGATTCTGCCCCAACGCTATCGTCGAAAAGACGTGCGCGAGCGAGGCGAGCAGCCCGCACAGCAAGTAAAAGATCAGGTACTTCACCTTCCCCATGCGGTGTTCGAGGTTGTCGCCGAAAACCCAGAGGAACAGCATGTTGCCGAAGAGGTGCGCGAATCCCCCGTGCATGAACATCGAAGTCAGGAGCGTGAGATAGACGCTGCCGGGCGTCGGTTTCAGCCCCGATACCGGAAAACGCTCGCCGCTGTCGCGATCAATTGCCACGCGGTCTGGCGTCACGATGTCGCGCCCGGTCGTAATCTCCGAAGGCACGGTTGCCCACGCGTAGGTGAAACGGTCGTTCGAGCCGAGTCCTTGAAAGAAGACGAAGACGAGAATGTTGGCCGCGATCAGGAGATAGTTGACGAGCGGCGTGGAGTGCCGGTCGGAATTGTCATCGCCAATGGGAAACATGTTTTCTTCCTCTAGCTGCGCGTTCGATGCCCGACCGAACAATTCTCCCAACCCTTTGCGCCTTACGGTCTGACTTTGCGCCTCCAACGTGAAATCGTTCTTGCAAAGGCGCAAAGTTAAAACCGAAGGCGGAAAAGAGGCTTTGAAACTCGCTCTTAATGAGCCGCCATCTTCGCGCGACAATGTTGCAAAGCCTGTTCGAGAAGTTAAGGAATATTTCCCTGCATCTCACGTTCCCAACCCGACGCGCCCGACTCGCGCCGCGCCGCGCTCACTTTTCTACGCCAAATGCGCGAAAGCCCGCTCACACCACGGCGAGCGGGCTTTCGCGTCCAGCATCGTTCTCATACATCCCCCGCGCACGCTTTCACTCCGCACGCCCTCAGTTTCCCCTCGCGTCTCCCCGGGAAAAATTTAGCGCGGTGTGCGACAGGCTGTGAGCCTGTCGCGCTCGCACAGCAGACAGGCTCACAGCCTGTCGTACACCCAAGCGAAAACTGCTCTAGTAATAAGTGATGGTGCGGTAAGTTATCGAGTAGGGGAGAAACTGCGTCTTACCGTCTTTTGTTCCCCATTTCGAGGTGGTCTGTTTCGTCCAGTTGCCTTGCCGGTCGAACTCGTAGGTGTAGGCGTATTTGTTATCCACCGCGCCGGTCTTCGTGTTGAAGGACGACTCCTCGATCTCGTTTCCGCGCGCGTCGAGCGTCGCCAGATATTTTTGATTGAGCGAGCCGTCTTCGCTATAGACGAGGGTTTCGCGTTCATTCGCGTCCTTGTAATGATAGACGTAGCGCAGCCAGAGCTTCCCGCTGTTGCTGTGCCACGCCGTTTCCGAGAGCCGCCCCCGGTCGTCATATTTATACTTGTACTTGAAGCTGTAGCGTCGGTCGCGTTGAGGTGTGGATTCGCCCGCGCGTGAGGCGTGGATCAACGCGGGCGGGTCGTACTCGTTCTCAATCGTCTTGTCGTGCGACGCACGCTCGCCGTCAACGTAACCGTAAGCGCGTATCTGGAAGAGGTTGCCTTTGTAATCATAGTCGGCCTTCTGCGTGACGTTGCCCGCCTCGTTGTAAGAGACCATCTGTGAAGGCTTGCGCCGCTGCACCGCCCACGTCCCGGACAGGTCTTGACGCTCGACGTAGAGCGTCTTGACGCGTCCCTTCAACCCTTCGTCTTCCGCGTCCGACTTCAACTTCCGTGCGGACGGCTCCACCTCCTGCGGCAGCGGGCGCGGCGTGGCCGACGCGATGCGCCTTTGCCGCTCGGCCACAATTTCCTCTGGGCTGAGCAGTTTGAACGAATCCAGAGTTCTCGTCGCAGTCTCCTGAAACTGCGACTCGTCCTTGCGCGTCGAGACGGACGCGAGCCGGTAGACGCGACCGCCGACGGCGTAAAGCCGGCTGATCACCTGAGCTTGCGGCAGTTCGAGTTTCATTTCGTGGCCGACGTGCCCGGCCAGTGAAATGTCCGTGCGCGCAAGCACCTTGCCGCCCTGCGCGCGCATGCCTGCGGCGATGTCGTCTGCGAACTTGCGCAGAGCCGCACGCGCCACCGCCGCCGTCTCCGGCTGCTTCTGCAAATCGAGGTAGCCGATCTCAAACTGCGCGCCGTCCACGCGCCAGGTGTAAGTTTCCCCGGCGGTGATGCGCCCCTGCGGCGTGTCGAACGTGATGGGGCTGAAACCGGAGACCTGTCGTGGCAGGGCGACGGAGAAACGCGCATCGAGCGAGGTGAAAACTTCGGCCGCAGAGTTTGCAGACGCGCTCTGGGTTTTCCTTTCCGACTGAAATCCTTGCGCGTGCGTGAGGGAGGCGGCAGCGCAGACGACAACGAGAGCAAACGATAAAAGGTGCTTTGGGAAATATTTCATCTTACTTTTCCCCGTTCTGTCTAAATCACATCATGGCTCGACGGGCCGCCTGCGACGACGCCGCGCCGCTCTAATTCAGGCACATGCGGCTTCAACAACTCGTAGCCTTCCGAGCGCGCCACGTAAGTCGCCGCCGTGATGTCGCCCGCGACGTTCAGGGTGGTACGGCACATGTCGAGTATGCGGTCTACGCCGAGGATGATGGCGATGAGCGCGGGATTGATGCCGTAGGTGACGAGCATGACGATGATGAAAGGGATCGAGCCGGAAGGGACGCCCGCCGTGCCGATGCCGCCGAGGATGGCGAAATAGGCGATGCCGAGTTGCTGCCCGATGGTCAGATCAATACCGGCCAACTGCGCGAGGAAGATCACGGTGACGCCTTCATAAAGCGCAGTCCCGTTCTGGTTGGCCGTCGCGCCGACGGTGAGCACGAAGCTGTTGATCTCGCGCGGCACGCCGAGGTTCTCTTCCGAGACGCGCAGGGCTGTGGGGAGCGTCGCGTTCGAGGAAGAGGTCGAGAAGGCCGTGAGCATGACGGTCTTGATGCGACGGAAGAACTCTATGGGCGAGATGCGCGAAAGGAAATAGATCGAGAGCGAATAGACGCCGAACATGTGGATGGCGAGGCCGCCGAGCACGGTCAGCATAAACCAGCCGAGCGCCTGCAACAGGTCGAGACCGAAGCGCGCCGTGTTGTTGAAGAGCAGGCAGGCGACCGCGAACGGCGCGATCTTCATGATGATGTCTATGATCTTCGCGGAGATTTCAAAGAGCGCCTGCAAGCCTTGGAGGAGCGGCGCGGTCACTTCCGTCGGGATGAGCGTGGCGGCGATGCCGAGGATGACGGCGAAGAACATGAGATGGAGCATGTTCGGCGTGTCGGTCTGCTTCTCCTCGCCCTTGATGATCCCTGCGACCGCAGCCACGGGGTTCTCCGGCACGATGGTCTTCACCACCTGCATCAGAGGCGAATCGGTCGTCGCGATCTTCTTCGCGTCGTCCACGCGCTTCTGCGCGTCGGTGCCGTAGCGCGCTTCCAAGCCGGCCTTCGTCGCCGCGTCAATGCGCTCGCCGGGGCGGATCGTGTTCGCCATCGTCAAACCGATGACGACCGAGATGGCGGAGATGACGAGCACGTAAACGAAAGACTTCGCGCCCACGCGACCGAGTTTGCGTATGTCTCCGATGCCTGCGACGCCGACGACGAGCGACGAGAAGACGAGCGGAACGACGACCATCAACAGCAGGCGCAAAAAGAGCGTCCCGATAGGCTCCGTGATATTGCTGATCGTCCAGGCGATGCGCGGGTGGTCGCCGCCGAGCACGCGGTTCACCACGACGCCCGCCACCACGCCCACGGCCAACCCGATCAAAATGCGCGTATGCAACGGCAATCCCTTCGGGGGGTCCCGCGTCATGTCCTTCAGGTCGGTCGTCTCCTCGCGCTCATAAGCATCCGGGGGGAGTTCCGGTTCCGTCACATCGCGCTCTTTATTATCGTCAGCCATTTTTTCTCCGTAGTCGCATAAATAAAACGGATGAGAAGCGAAACCACGAACTCACACGAAGCCACACTAAAATTGTTTCGTGTCATTTCGCGTCATTTCGTGCTTCATGCCTTTCGGTCTTGCTGAGGTGCGTTCAAACTAAACACAAGTTCTTTATGTTTTCACCTGTCACCTGTCACCTGTCACTCGTCACTGCTTTCTCACCCTCCCCAGCGTAGCTTTCCGCGCAGCACTTCAAAGTAGTTGCGGTTGAGGGGCTGCATCAGGTTAAAGGTCGTGCGGCTCTTGGAGATCAGGACGCGGTCGCCGACCTGCATGCGGTAGCCGACCTGCCCGTCGAGCGTCAGGGCAACTTCTTCGTCCGGCGTCTTCAAGATGAGTTCGATCTCTGCGTCGTCGGGCACCACGAGCGGGCGGTTCGAGAGCGTGTGCGGGCAGATGGGCGTGATGACGACGGCGTTCATCGAAGGATAGACGACGGGGCCGCCCGCCGAAAGATTGTAGGCCGTCGAACCCGTCGGCGTGGAGACGATGAGGCCGTCGGCGCGAAAGCAGTTGACGAACTGCCCGTCGAACCACGTCTCGATCTCGATGATGCGCGCGAGCGCGGACTTGCTGATGACGACATCGTTCAGCACGCGGTTACGCAAAAGCTTCTCTTCGCCGCGATGCAGTTCGGCGGCGAGCATCACGCGGCGGTCGAGATGATAATTGCCTTCGAGGATGGCGGCGAGCGCGTCGGTCATCTCTTCGACGCGAACTTCGGTGAGATAACCTAGGCTCCCGTAGTTGACGCCGACGACGGGCACGTCGCGGTTGTCGAGGAGGCGCGCGGTGGCGATCATCGTGCCGTCGCCGCCGAGCACGACGATCAAGTCTACGCTCGCGGCGAGTTCTTCATGCTCCAGGGTTTCGACGGCGCAGCCCGTCTCCTGCTCGATCTCGTCGAGATCGACGCGCGGGCGCGGCCCCATCACGAGCGCGATGCCGCGCGGCGTAAGCCATTCGAGCAAACGACAGATACTCTTAACCGCCTCCGGGTGATGCGGTTTGACGAGGACGCCGACACGACGAACGGTAAGTTTCTCCATCAGCCACACACGAAGGGAAAGAGACCCGGAGACGCCCCGACGCTTCGACCACAGCGCCCGCCCGCGCGAAAGGCTCTCCGGCAATCTTCAACTGGCAAAGTCAGGCTAACTTTCAGAGCGTGGAAAACTGCTCGGGATGATACAAGCGCGTCTTTCCGAGTGTCAACGCGCAGTTTTTTTAACCGCCGCGTGTGACAAACGCGGAAGTGTCATAGAGCGTCGGGCACGAGGGCGCGCGGGCGGTCTAAGCTCTCGACAACCTGACGGCGGCAGGCCAGAGCGGAGTTTCGAGAACGCGAAAGAAAGTTGAGGGTGAAAGAGATGAACCGGATGTGGTTGGTGGCAGTCGCGCCGCTCTTGTTGATGGCGGCGATGGTCTTTGGTTTCTATGTGCTGCCGTCATGGGCGAACACAGTTTCGCCGTTGACATGTATCGCGATACTGGCGGGCGCGCTCGTGACGGGGCTGTGCGTGTTGCTCGTCGTGTTCGTCGGCTGGTGGCGCGGCGCATACCAACTCACGCGCGGCGACATTCTCGTGGCGACCACGTTCGCCTCGCTCGACGTGCTCGTCCCGACGACGCTCGCCGTGCTCGTCTGGCTGTTGCTCCAGAGCTTGAAGAACAGTCGCGGGTTTATGTTTTAGGGATGAAGGATGAGGGATGCAACAAAGGGATGAGGGATGAGGGATGAATAAAACAAAAGACGGTTATCCGGCTTGAATGCTTCTTCTGATTCATCCCTCATCCCTCATCCTTCATCCCTTTATTGTACGGCGTAGAGGTTGCCGTCCCAGCCGCCGAAGTAGATGAGGCCGCCGGAGACGGCGGGCGCGGAGGTGACGATGCGCTCGGTGGTGTAAGCCCATTTCAGTTGGCCGGTCTCGGCGTCGAGCGTGTAGAGACCTTTGAGGCTGCCGAAGTGCACGCGACCGCTCGCCACCGTGGGCGCGGAAGTGATGCCGTGCTCGGCTGCGAACTTCCAACGCTCTCTGCCCGTCGCCGCGTCAACCGCGTAGAGGTTGCCGTCAATGCCGCCGAAGTAGAGCACGCCACCGGCGAGCGCGGGCGAGAAGGGCAGGCCGCCTTCCGCTTTGAAAGCCCAACGCGTCTGCCCGCTTGCGGCGTCAACCGCGTGGAGTTGATTGTCCAGACTCGTGAAGTAGATCGTCTCTCCACCGCCGCCCGCGACGGGCGCGGCGACGACGGGGCGCGTGGTTCGTGCCGTCCACTTCTTCTGACCGGTCGCGGCGTCAACCGCGTGCAGGCCGCGCCCGCTGCCCACGTAGAGCGTCTGGCCGACGATGAGCGGCGAAGTCGGCGCGCCCGCTTCCGCGCTGAACCGCCACACCTCTTTTCCCGTCTGCGCGTCAATCGCGTAGAGCAGGCCGACCGTCCCGGCGCAATAAACGATATTGCCGCTCACCACCGGCGTCGAGTTCACCGCATACTCGGCTTTGAACTTCCAACGCTCCTTGCCCGTCGCGGCGTCGAGCGCGTAGAGGCGTGTATCCTGACTGCCGAAATAGACCTGACCGCCCGCGAGCGCAGGCGAGCCGAGAATGCGCCCGCCCGTCTTGTACTTCCAAAGCTCGCGCCCCGTCGCGCTCTCAATCGCGTAGAAGTAGTAATCGTAACTGCCGAAATAGGCGACGCCCTGCGCAATCAAGGGCGTCGAATAGACGCTCCCGCCCGTCTTGAATTTCCACTTCGAGACGACGGGCACAACCGCGTCGCCACTAGACGCCGCGTTGCCGCTCGAAGTCTGCCCGTTCGTGGCGAGCGTTCCCGCCGGAGAAGCGTCCGGCGTCTGCGCGTGCGCCGGGACGAGCAGTAACATGAAACATGCCACGACGACGATGATCTTGATTGCGTCTCTCATCTTGAGCCTCTGATTCAAAGCGTCTCTCAGTTCTTCACCCGTTCACTCTGCGACTTGTCGTCGCCCTCGTTCTTCTTCGCGGCCTCGGAGGATTTCTTCGCCACCGTGTCTGTCGTCAGGTAATAGCCGCGCCGCGCTTTCACTTCGAGTTTGCGCTCCTTGCCCTTGGCGTCCTTGGCGCGGACGCGCACTTCGAGCGGGTGCATCCGGCCGTCGTCCGTCTCCGTTTCGGCGAGCGTGAAGCCGAGGCTGTAGCGCGCGTTCAAGTTGCCGACGATGAGGCTCAGGCCGTTGGCATAGTCGGCGGGTCGGCGCACGCGGACGGACTCGCCGCCCGTCGCTTTCGCGAGATGCTGCGCGCTTCCCGAAATGCTGATCCCCGCGAGATTGCCGAGCGGTTTCAAAATCGGCATCGCAAACTTGAAGCCCGTCTTCATGTCCGTCACGAGCGCGCTGAAGATGACGTTCGACTTCAGGAGTTTCGCCTCCACGTAATCGCGTTGCGTGTAGAAGACCGGCGCGATGCCATCCGTGATATAGACGATGGCGGGCTGCGAGTTGGGTCGCTCCGCCGCGATGCGCTTCGTGATCTCGACGGCTGCCGCCGCGAGATCGAAAGGCTCTTGGTAATCCTGCGTCGTCGTGCCGTCTTTGTTCGTGCGCTCGATGATCATCGCGCCGTCGGGTTTGACGATGCGCTTGACGGTGTTGCCCTTCTTGTCCTTGATGTAATCAATCTCTACGTCTTCGTCCTGTTCGTCCACAACCTCGTCTTTCGGATCGTGCGGAGTTTCGACTTTCACGCCGCTGCCCGTTCCGATTGAGATCGACATCCCCTTCTCTCTTTCTTTCGCTCGCTCTTTCTCTCTCTGTTTCGCCTTCTCCTGCTCTTTCGCGGTCTGCTCGATCTCTTTCCCCGCGCCCTCGATGCTCTCGGCTGTCCGCTCGACGGTCACTTGCGTCGCGTCGTTCGTGCCCGCTTGCTGCGCGCGGCGTTCGGCTGCTTCCTGCGCGGGTGCGCCTTCATCGCTGCCGCCGTCGCCGCCCGCGCCTTCGCCGACGAGCGTGGGGACGATTGCCATCGCGGAAGCGACCTGCGCGCGGTTGCGCGTGAAAGGCGTCAGCCATTCGCGGCGGTCTTCCACGCCGTTCGGGTCGAGCACGATGACGGCCACTTCGTCTTCGGGGGGAAGTTTGGAGAGTTCCGCCGCCATCGCTTCGAGGATTTCGGTGCGGCGCATGTAGCGACCCGCGCCGAGCCGTTCCAGATCGAAGACGATGGCGAGCGCGAGCGGGCGACGAGTCTTGTCGCCTTCGCGCGTGAAGTAAGAGACGGGGCGCGGCTGCCCGTCCGCCAGCACTTCAAAATTCTCCGGCGCGAGACCGGAGGCGAACGACTTCGTCTTCTTGTCCGTGACGAGCGCATCGAGGAAGACGACGCGCGTTCTGACTTTCACCACCTCGTCCTGCACCGTCGTCGCGGCTACAGCTTCCTGCGCCACGGCGACGCCCGCGCCGCCGCACACGAGTAAAAGCGAGAGCGCGAAGGAGAGTCCGTGTCTCAGGCCGCGCGATAAAAAGTTTTGGCTGCTCATGGTTTAAATACTCCGGTTAAATAAAGGGATGAGGGATGAGGGAACACAGAATTCAGGAGTCAGAATCAAAGCGGTTGGTCTTTCTTCTGAATTCTGTATTCTGTGTTCTGACTCCTGCTGCTTCGTCCTCGCTTTTCTACTGTTCCACGCTCGTCGCTTCGTTGGTGATTTCGCGGCTCTGCTGTTCGGGGTTCAGGAGGAGTTTGGCGAACTCTTCCGGGTTGAGGTTGACTTGCAGGACGGTCGCGTCGCGCTGCCCGATGACGACGATGAGCACTTTGAACTTGTCGTCGTCAACCTTCGTGAAGGTGAGCGTCTGCCCTTCGTCCTCAATCTTCGCGGCGACGAGCGGATGCCAGTGCGGTTCGAGCGTCCGTTTGAGCGCGGTGCGGATGTCGCCCGTCGTGTCGCGCCCGGAAAAATCCTGATCTTCAAAGATCGCCAGTTTGAAATCTCCGAAGCGCAAGACCCGTCGCGCGTCCTTCGAGACGACCTTCGCCGTCTTCACGCCGAGATTGGCGACGAACGGGATGCCGCGATGCTTGACGTGATAATGCGACTCGATGAGTTTGACGACCGCGTGATATTCGGGCGTCTCTTTCGTCGTCGTCGCCGCTGCCGCCTCGACGATTGCGGGCAGGGCGACGAGCGACGCGCTGATGATGAGTAGGAGTGAGAAGAATCGGCGGCGCATCATGTTTCCCCTTTGCTACGGTTTCTTCGCGGGCTTCGAGTCTTTGCTACCGTCGCTCTGGCTCGCGCTGCCGTCAATGCCGAGTTCGGGGATGCCGAACTGCCCTTCGAGTTGGCTCAACTTTTCGAGGTTGATGTTGCCGACGATGTTGACGAGCGTGAGCCGTTTCGGTTCGAGCGCGAGGATGGCGAGGCCGTCAATGCTGCCGGTGGAGGTCATCATGTAAACCTCTATGTGCATGTTATCGTCGGTCTTCTTCCTGACGACGTTGATGAACCGCACCCAACCGGGCGAGCGCAACTGCGCGCGCATTCGAGAAAGGTTGGCTTCCGAGTATTCGCCCTCGTTGTTGAAGCCGTAGCTTCGCACATAGACGCCTTTGAGGCCGCCGATGATCGCGCCGATGTCAACCTCCGTGCCGTCCTCCTGCTTCGCCTTGATCTTCTTCGGGATGATGCGTAGCAAGGTCTCGTCGAGGTTCACGTCAACGAGTTCGTTCGCACGCTGCGCGAGCACTTCTTCGTTGTCAATCTGCAACTTCGCCGCGTACTGCGGTTGCTGCGCGTTTGCCGCCGTCGCCGCTCCCGACGCGACGAGCGCGAGGGCGAGAGACACAATTTTCAGCCATGAATCAACTTTCGTTCTCATAATTACTCCGTTCCTTCTGCCTGCACTCTGAATCTTTTTAAGGCGCGCTATTTTCCGGCGCGACCGATCTCACGCATCTCGCGTTGCGCGTAGTTGAACTTTGCGCTCGCCACCTGTAGCGCGAGCATCAACTTCTCCGTGGCCTCGCGCTGCTCAGGCGTCAAGGGCTGCTCGACCTCCCAGCGCATCGTGCCGTTCGTCGCGACAAACTCGCGCGGCGCGGGCGCATCCTCGACGCTGCGGCGCGGCTCTGACTTCTGCCGTCTGGCGATCAACCCGCGCGTCGCGCGTTGAGTTTTGGAGGCCGACGCCGTGACGGTTCTTGCGCTCTCTTCTCGCGGCTTCGGCGCGACGGCGTTCTTGACCTCGTCGTGATTGTCCGGCGCGTTGTTGATTGAAGCCTTGTCGCCCGTCTTCGTATCGTTCGTGACAACCGCGTCTTCCGTCTGCTTGCTTCCAACTGTCTCGCTTCCCTGTTTAACCTTTGCGAGATCATTCTTCTGCGTCTCACCTTGACGGGTGACGAACCAGATTCCCGCGAGCAGCGTCAGGAGGAGCGAGGCGGCGATGGCGAGGCGCGGGCGCGAGAAGAAGATCGTCGCGGGGCGCGCTTTGGCGGTCGGCATCGCGCTCAAGGGGATATCCAGCGGGCGCGTCTGGTATTTGAGCGCGCCGAGCAAGTTTTCGAGTTGCTCCACGTCCTCTTCGGGTTCGCCTGTCTTGTCCCATAGATAATCGCTCATAACTTTAATGCTCCCTCCTGAACTTCGTCTCGCCCAAGCGTTCGCGCAGCAGTTTCATCCCGCGATGAATGTTGACGCGGACACTTGCGGGCGCGAGTCCCGTGCGCTGCGCGATCTCGGGGCCGGTCATGCCCTCGACGAAACGCAGAATCAAAGGCTCTCGATAGGCTTCCGGCAAGAGCCGGATCAAGTTCAACACTTCGGTCGCCTCGGCTTCGGGCGCGGCGACGTTGGCGGCCGGCAAGTCGTCCGTCAGTTCCGCCGTGTCGCGCGAGCGGCGATGAAAGTCCATCGCGCGATTGCGCGTGATCATGGCGAGCCAGGGGCCGAAGGCGTTGGCGTCGCGCAGCGAATCAATCTTCCTGAGCGCGACGAGGAACACGTCCTGCACGAGATCGTCCACTTCACCGTAAGGCACGCGTGCGAGCAGAATGCCGTGCACCATGCGCGAATAAGCGTCGTAGAGCCGCCCGAAGGCGTCGCGGTCGCCCGCCCGCACCGCCGTTACGAGCGCAGCGTCTGCGGAAATTTCAAGTTGCGGGGTTGAGGCCGTCGCGGACATATCCGTTCCCATCACCACCTGGAGCATGCCGCCTGTCGCCTCTACTTCGTACATTCGGGAAGAACCTCTCTCGACGTTTTCAACTCGAAGGGCAAGCTCGTTTTAGCCAGAGCGTTTGCGCGTTCGGTTTGTAAGACGCGAGAGGGACGGCAAGCGTTAACAGGAATTACCGGGGAAAATTTCCACTCTGACGCGGGACAACTCAGCGCGCGATGACGGGTAGGCTGCGCCGCAGGCGTTTGCCCACGGAGGCGAGGCGCGCTGACGTATGCGGAGCGTCCGCCGACGCCGGAGCGGGACGAACACGCGTGCTCCATTGTTGGACGAGGCGCGCGAGTTCCGCGCCGTCCGCTTCGGGGTCAACGAGCGTGAGCCAGAGCGGCGTCGGCAGCCAAGCCCACGCCGCGCCGTAAGTCTGTTCGTTCAACAACTCGACGCGGTGTTCCGTCCTCCATTGCAACCGTGCGGGCGGCATCTCTTCCCAGTTGTCGTAACAGGCGTGCTGCACGCAGGGCGCGGGCTTCGCGCGGGCGTGGACGAGACAACCGGCTCCGGGCGCAAAGAGCGGGCACGAATAGGTCTGCGCGTAAGTGTCGCTCGCCACGGAGGCGCGCAGGCCGTAGCGTTCGACCGCGAGGTGCGCGCGGCGGTAGACGGCGCGACGTTCGGCATCGTCGAGGCGCGGCGTGCGCGCCAGAGTTTCGCGCATGGCGACGGCTTCGAGCCGCGTGATGTGGACGTTGACGAAATGCGCATCGGTGCAGCAGACGCCGGGCGTCGGGCAGGCGCGGCAAGAGCGCGCCGCCGGTTCATAGTTAACTTTGATGTGGCTCCGGTAGGCGGCCTTCTCCCGCTGCAAACGCGCGAGCGCAGCCGCCTCCGTTAGTCTCTTCGTGTTATGCACAGATTCGTTTCAAGCGTCTGCGGGCGACGCGTGTTCGTAGCATGCGAGAAATTCGCGGTTGCCGTCCGCGCCTTGAAGCGGCGAATCAATCACGCCGCGCAACGCGAGTCCCAAGTCTAACGCCGCCCGGTTGACTTCTTCAACGACGCGCGCGTGCTGCGTCGCATCCGTCACGATGCCGCCTTTGCCCACTTCGCCGCGCCCCACTTCAAACTGCGGCTTGATGAGCAGGATGAGACGCCCATCCCGCGCCAGCAAAGGCACGAGCGCGGGCAGCACCTTCGTCGCAGAGATGAACGACACGTCCATCACGACGAGATCGAACTGCGTGGCGAAATCTTCCCGCCGCAAATAGCGCGCGTTCACGCCTTCGCGCACTTCGACGCGCGCATCCTGTCGCAGCCGCCAATCAATTTGGTTGTGCCCGACATCTATGGCCGTGACGCGCCGCGCGCCGCGCTGCAAGAGGCAATCGGTAAAACCGCCCGTCGAAGCCCCCACGTCGAGGCAGACGAAATCCCGCACCTCCACGCCGAACGCATCGAGCGCGGCTTCCAGTTTCAACCCGCCGCGCCCCACGTAGCGCGAGGCCGGGTCGTCCGCGCCGCGCACGCGTATGTTGGCATCCGGCGCGAAACTCTCGGAAGCCTTCTCCACGCGCTGCTCGTTCACAAGGACGACGCCCGCCATCACGAGAGCCTGCGCGCGCGTGCGCGACGCCGCGAGGCCGCGCTCGACGAGCAACTTATCTATCCGCTCCCGTTTCATCACGCGCGCTACTTTAGCGCAAACTCACGCGCCGTTACGACACGCGAGAACCGCCTGAGGGCGTTCGCAGCAGATACGGAAACTCGCGCCCGCCGCTTCGCACAGAAAAAGAGGCCGGACGCTCAAACGCGTCCGGCCTCTTTCAAGTTTGAGATGGAAATGAGACTTAAGCGGGCGGCGGCCCCTCGAAGATGTCTTTGATGCGATCAATGTTGCGCCCGCGCCCACGTCGCCCTTCTCGTCGCTGCTCGCGCCTCTCGCGCCGACGCTCACGGCGGTCTTCAAACGCGTCGTTGTCGTCGTCCCTCCTTCGCTCGTCACGGCTCACATTCTCCCCGCGCGGCTCGACCGGACGCGGCGAGGTGATAACTTCAACCAGTCGCGGCCTCGCTTCGGCGTTCGCGCGCGGCGCGGGCTTCGACTCGTCTTTGCGCTCTTCCTTGGCCGACGTAGAAGGCTTCGCGTCCGCCTCCGTCGCCTTGCCCGCCGGTTTGGCCTCGCCGCCGTTGCGGCTGGTGCCGCCTGCGGTCGCCACGCCCTCTTTCGCCGGGTCGAATTCTTCAAACACCACCGGAGCGTCGGATTGCGCCTGCGCTCCCGTCTCCGTCGCGCCGGTTTGCGCGAGCGGCGTCGGCTCAGGATTTCCGGCGGCGTTCGCGTCTGCCGTCTTCTCCGTGCCGTCGGACTGCGTCGTGGTGGCGACCTTCGATTCGGTCTGCTGCCGCTGCTGGTACAGGCGAAACGCGAGCAGACTGACCACGCCGCCCGCGAGCGCCGAGATCAGCACGAGCGCAATCGGCCACTGCCGACGACGACCGACGCCGCCCTGCCTGACGGCACTACTCGAAAGCGGCACGACGGGGCGCGCCACCTGCGCCTCCACCTCGTCGAAGCGCGGCGTCTGGAGCGACCCGTCCGCAGCGGTCACGAGCGTCTCTTCGCCCTGAATCGGTGTCGGTTCAAAAATTTTCTGCGTCTCTTCCATTTGCTCTCCCAAACCTCAAACGTCCTACAAAACTACTCCAACTCGCTCAACTCAAAACTCAATTGCAAATAGCAGGCCACCCGCCGCCCGCCGCCCGACCGCATCTGCCGTCGCCGCCGCGCGCGAACGCGCCACGCGCAGCCAACTCCTTAGATGTTCCCGTTTACGTCGTTACTGTCCGCCATAAGTTGCAAATTCATGGCTTTCACCACACACGCCGCGCGTCTCTGCGGCCAAGGCACGCGCCCGCCCCGTGTTCTAAATCGTGTCTCCCGGCACGAAAAGCGCGCCGCTCCCGTCTCAGGGAAGCGGCGCGCGATGTCGCCGGTCTAACTAACACTTTTTAAACGATTTTTCGTTTAACTCAGCTTCGCACTGTCGTCGTGCGACCGCTGCCCGCGCGCCGCTCCTCCAAAACCTCTATGCTCTCCTTGACGCGCGTGTAGATGCCGTCGGGGTCGAGGCCGTATTTGGCGAGCAGGAGTTTGGCGTCGCCGTGCGTGACGATGCGGTCGGGCACGCCCATGCGGACGAGGCGCAGGCCGTCGAGCAGCCCGTTTTCTTCCAAAAGCTCCATCACCGCCGAGCCGAAGCCGCCCGCCAGATAGGCTTCTTCCACCGTCACGATCAGACGCTTTGTGCGCGCCAGCGCAAGCAGCAACCCCGCGTCGAGCGGTTTGACGAAACGCGCGTTGACGACCGTGGCCGCGATGCCGTCGCGCGCCAGACGCTCCGCCGCCGCCATCGCCGGATAGACCATTGAGCCGTAAGCGACGATGGCAACGTCGCCTCCCTCGTCGCGCAAAATTTCGCCCTTCCCGATCTCCAACAGTTCGGGCGCGCGCGCCACGTCCGCGCCCACGCCGTTGCCGCGCGGGTAGCGCATCGCGGCTGGCCCCTCGTGCTCGATCATCGTGTAGAGCATGTCGCGCATCTCGCCTTCGTCCTTCGGAGCCATCACGAGCATGTTCGGCACGGCGCGAAGATAGGCGATGTCTAAAAGGCCGTGGTGCGTCGGGCCGTCGCTGCCGACAATCCCTGCGCGATCCATGCAGAACTTGACGTTCAAGTCCTGCAAGCAGACATCGTGGACGAGTTGGTCGAAGCCGCGCTGCAAAAACGTCGAGTAGATCGCGCAGACCGGCTTCAAGCCTTCGGTGGACATCCCGGCGGCGAACGTCACGCAATGCTGCTCTGCGATGCCGACATCAAATGAGCGTTCGGGAAACTTCTCCAAGACCATGTCAATGCCTGTGCCGTCGGGCATCGCGGCGGTCAGGGCGACGATCTTTTCATCGCGCGCCATCAACTCGCAGAGCGTCTTGCCTAAGACCGCCGTGTAGGTCGGCGCGGAAGCAGACGACTTGATGGCCGCGCCCGTCTTCGGGTCGAAGGGACCCGTCGCGTGCCAAGCGTAATAATTTTTCTCGCGCGCCGGAAAGCCTTTGCCCTTCGTCGTCAGAGCGTGGACGATAACGGGGCTGTCCGTGATCTGCTGCGCCTCGCGCAAGGCTTGGACGAGCGCGAGCGTGTCGTGGCCGTCAACGTAGCCGATGTATTTGAAGCCGAGTTCGTTGACGAGCGCGCCGGGCAGGACGGCTGCCGCAATCGCATCCTTGACCGTCTTCGCCGCATGGTGCAGGCGTTCGCCGAACGACGGCACGGCGCGCAGGGCTTCGCCCACTTCGTCTTTGAAACGATGATAGCCTTGCGCCTCGCGCAGGCGGTTCAAATAGCCCGTGAGCGCGCCGACCGCCGGGGCGATAGACATTTCGTTGTCGTTCAAGAGCACGACGAGGCGCGTCTTCAAATGTCCCGCCTGATTGATCGCCTCCATCGCCATGCCGCCCGCGAGACTCGAATCGCCGATGAGCGCGGCGACGTGATGCGACTTGCCTTCGCGGTCGCGCGCAATCGCCATCCCGAGCGCGGCGGAGAGCGACGTGGAAGCATGACCCGCGCCGAACGTGTCGTACTCCGACTCGTCGCGGCGCAGGAAACCGCTCAGGCCGTCGTACTGTTTGATCGTGTGGAGCGCGTCGCGTCGTCCGGTCAGAATCTTGTGCGCGTAGGCTTGATGGCCGACATCCCAGACGAGCCGGTCGGTCGGCGTGTCGAACGCGTAATGGAGCGCGACGGCGAGTTCGACCGCGCCGAGCGACGCGCCCGTGTGGCCGCCGACGCGCGCCATCGTCTCGATGATGTGCTGACGAATTTCGGCAGCCACCTCGGGCAACTGCTCAAGCGAGAGCCGACGCAAATCGGCGGGCGAGTTGATGTGCTGGATAAGTCTCATTTCGCCGCGCATTGTAACGCGAGACGCGCCCGCGTTGCACGCCGGAAAGCAAAGGGGCAAGGCAAAAGGGAAAGGAAGAATTACGACTCAACCCTTCGCGCCTTCTGTTTTAGCTTTGCGCCTCCAGCGAGAACGATTTCACGCTGGAGGCGCATAGAAGTAAAACGTAAGGGGCAAAGGAGACTTGGGCGGTGTTCATGGCCTTTTCCGCGCCTCTTTCCCCTGCCCTGTCTTTTTCAGACCAACCGGGCGGGGCGCGCGTCTAAAGTGGCGTGCGGGAACTTGGGCGGCTTGAGTGGTTAAGCAGTCTGTCCGGCGCGTGTCGGCGAAATTTCTCGGAGCACGCCAACAGCAATCGTTAAATTTGATTTAGACTTGAAGGAGTTAAACGGATGAAGAGTATTTTCACACGCCTCGGCCTCGGCCTCGGATTGGCCGCGATTCTCTCTGCCTCGGCCTTCGCGCAGACCGCGACGCCGCAGCAGCAAAGCGGCACGGACGGAGAAGGCCGTCGTGGCCGTGAAGGCCGTACGGGCAAGATGGGTCGGATGGGCAGGGGGGGCGAGCGCGGCGGCGTGGGCGGCATGCGCGAGCATGGAATGGCGCGGCGCGCTCTGCGTCGTCTGAATTTGACGGACGCGCAACGCGGGCAACTGCGCGAGATCGAAGCGCGCTACGGCCAGAGTTTTAAGGCGCAGCATCAGGAGTTGCGACAGTTGATGGAAGTGCGTCGTTCGGGCGGCACGCTCACCGCCGAACAGCAGCAACGCGCCGAGCAACTACGCACGGAAGCCCGCGCCAACGGCGAGCGCATGCACGCCGAAATCCTCGCCCTGCTCACCAACGAACAGCGCGACCAACTCAAGCGCATGCGCGAAGAAGGCGAAGCGCGACGCAAAGAGCGACGCGAAAAACCCGGCCAGCCGAACGACAACCAATAGGCCAAAGGGTAAAGGGAAAAGGGTAAAGGGGAAGGGAGGAAGATATGTTCAACCTCCGTTCCCCTTTTCCGTTTTACCTTTTCCGCTACCCTTTTCCCTTCCCCCCTTACCCGGTTAATAGATTCCCGGCAGCACTGCCGGGACGCGCCGCGCATAGTCGTCATACGGCGCGCCGAAGGCCGCACGCAACAGACGCTCTTCGCTGCGGATGCGAATGATCGTCCCCACCCAGAAAACACACACGCCCGCCAGCAGCCCGAACGGGCGACTCAACGCCAGCCCCGTGGCGACGAGCAGCCCGAACATCCCCGTGTAGATCGGATGCCGCACCCAACCGTAAATCCCCTCCGTGATCAGCCTGTGATCTTCCAACACGCGCGCCGTCAAACTCCATTGCCTGCCGAGCGTGCCGAACGCAGACCGCATCATCCACACCGAAGCCACGCCCGACGCGACGGTCAAGACGGCGACGACGATGTCAAACACTCGACCGACCGGCGCGATGTGCGTGAAACGCTCCCGCATGAACGCCAACACGACGACGTAACTCAAACTTTGCAGCGCGAGGCCGACCCGCGACCTCACCTCGCGCCCGCGCTCCGCGCCCTCTCGCGCCGGGCTGCGGCGCAAAAAGCTAAAGAGCACCACCTCGAAGGCGACCCACGCGCCCACCACCACGGCGCACACAAAGGCGTGCAGCGCGTAATCCGAAAACACCAACCAATTCGTTTGCTCGTTCACGACAGAATTTACAGTTTATTCAAAGCTCTGACTAACGGCTCAACGCTTTAAGTTTTCTTTGCGCCTTTGCGTGAAAATTTAATCTCACGCAAAGACGCAAAGGAAGACGAAAGACCGTTTGGCGACGCGCTCTTAAGTTATCCCTTGCCTGTCGCCGCGTCCGGCGCACGACGCAGACGCAGCACGGCGATTTCCGGTCGCGCGTTGAAACGAACGGGCAGACCGACGACGCCCGTGCCGCGCGAGACGTAAAGCTGCGTGCCCCCGCGTTCGTAACGCCCGCGTATGTATTTGAACGCTTCAAAGAAACGCGCGGGCGCGCCGACGAACGGCAAACTCACCTGCCCGCCGTGCGTGTGCCCGCTCAGAATGAGCGAGACGCCTGCGGTCTCCGGCAGATCAAAGACCTGCGGCTCGTGCGAGAGCAGGAGCGTCGGACGCTTGCGGTCGAGGCCGCCGAGCGCGCGCGTCCAATCCGCGTAGCCCCAAGACCAATCGTCAATCCCCGCGAGTTGCAGCGCGTCCGCGCCGCGTGTGACTTCTGTGTGCGCGTTGTCGAGCACGCCGATCCCGTGTCGCACGAGTGCGCGTTTCGTTAATTCGCCGTCCGTATAATGATCGTGATTGCCGAGCACAGCCCACACGCCCGCAGAGGCTTCGAGCGTTCCCAACACTTCCGCGCACGGTTCGATGTAGCCGCGCCGCGCCGTCGTGTAGTCGCCCGTCAAGACCACCATGTCGCCGCGCGCGCTTTGCGCCAACCCGACCACGCGCCGCACTTCTTCGAGCGACACGAGCGAACTGTGATGCACGTCCGACACCTGCACGATGCGAAAGTTCTCAAACGATGCGGGCAACTCGCGTATGAAAATCTCCGTCTCCGTCAACTCGTAATCCGTGATCTCGAACAAACTCGCGTAGGCCGCCGTGCCGGACACGCCGAGCAGCCCCGCCGCCGCCAAGCCCCGCAAAAACTGCCTCCGCGTGAGTTGAATTTCCAACATCGCCCCGGATTGTAACACCCGCGCGCAGCAAAATTTTCTTTCGCCTTCCGGTCTTTCTTTGCGCCTCTAGCGAGAAATCAGTTTCACGCTAGAGGCGCAAAGACGCGAAGGAAGGCGCAAAGAATTTGCTTGCGTGGTCAGCACCTTGAAGGCTTCCTGTACCTCGCCTTGACAAACCATCCGCGCGGGCTAGAATATCAACCTTGTTTCGGCGAGCCTTCGCGGAGATATGGCCGAGTGGCTGAAGGCGGCGGTTTGCTAAACCGTTATGGGTCAAAAGCCCATCGCAGGTTCGAATCCTGCTATCTCCGCCACTAAGATGCAGTGACGAGTGACAAGTGACGAGTGACAAGTTGCGGCAAACTTGTCCGAACCTCGTCAACTGTCACTCGTTACTTTTTTGGCGACAAGAGAAAGACAGTAAATCGTCAATCGTAAATAGATAAAATCCGTCTCCCTCTATCCACGATTCACGATTCACTTGCCTTCTCTCGTCCCTTGTCACCCGTCACTCGTCACCGTCTTATGAGACTTCGTTTCGCACCATCGCCTACGGGCTACCTACACATCGGCGCGGCGCGCACCGCGCTGTTCAACTGGCTCTACGCGCGCAAAATCGGCGGCACCTTCCTCCTGCGCATTGAAGACACTGACTTGCAGCGTTCGACCGACGAGTCAACGCGCTCGATCATCGAAGGTCTCCACTGGCTCGGCCTCGACTACGACGAAGAGATCGTCTTCCAGTCGGCCAACGCCGACCAGCACCGCGCCGCCGCGCTCCGTCTCATCGAAGCGGGCAAGGCTTATCGCGACTTCACGCCGAAGGCCGAACGCACGGACGCCAACGTCAAACAGGAGATCGCCGAACGCGCCCGCGCCGCCTCCTCTGCGGGCACGGATCATCGCAGCAACCCCTTTCGCGATCTCTCGCCGGAAGAGTCGCAGCGTCGCGCAGAGGCGGGCGAGCCTTTCGCCGTGCGTCTGAAAGTTGCGCGCGAGGGTCGTTCGAGTTTTGCCGACGCGGTTTACGGCGAGCAGGAGCGCGACTATTCCGAGATCGAAGACCTCGTACTTTTACGCTCCGACGGCCACCCGCTCTATAACCTCTCGGTTGTCTGCGACGACATCGAAATGAAGATCACCGATGTCATACGCGGCCAAGACCATCTCACGAACACGCACAAGCAGATTCTCATCTACGAGGCTCTCGGCGCGCCCGTGCCGCGCTTCGCGCACCTCCCGCTCATCCTCGCGCCGAACAAAGCGAAGCTCTCGAAACGCAAGCACGGCGAAGTCGTCTCTTTGACAACCTATCGTGATCGAGGCTTTGTGCCCGCGGCCTTTCGCAACTTCCTCGCGCTCCTCGGGTGGTCGCCGAACGACGAGCAGGAGCTTCTGTCGCGCGAAGAACTCGTGGCGAAGTTCACGCTCGAAGGCATTCATCGCGCGCCCGCCGTCTTCAACTTCAACGAGTCGGACGCGCGCCAGTGGACGGATCAAAAAGCTCTGTGGATGAACGCCGAGTACATCCGCACGATGCCCGTCGCGGAACTGGCAACGTTCGTGCGCGCCGAACTCGAAGCCGCCGGACTCTGGAAACCGGAATACGAGACGAGCGCGCGGGCGTGGTTCGAGCGCGCCATCGAAGTCATACGCCAACGCTTCCACACGCTCAAAGATTTCTCCGGGCAGGGTCGCGCCTACTTCGCCGAAGAGTTCGAGTTTGACGAAGCGGCGGTGAAGAAGAATTTGCAGAAAGAGCCGCGCCTCAAAGAACTGCTGCCCGCGCTCGCAGATAAGATCGAGCAGACCGAGCCTTTCACGTTGGAGACGGCGGAAGCCACGCTTCGCGCCTTCGCAGACGAATCGGAGGTGAAAGCCGGTCTCTTCATCAACGCGGCGCGCACGGCTTTAACCGGGCAGTCGGTCGGCCCCTCGATGTTTGAAGTCTTCGACCTCGTCGGGCGCGAGCGTTCCGCGCGTCGTTTGCGCGAGGCCGCGCGCCTCGTCTAAAAAACCACTCAATTCTTTGCGTCTTACGTCTGAGCTTTGCGCCTCCGGCGAGAAAGACAGTTCACGCTGGAGGCGCGAAGACGGGAAGGAAGGCGCAAAGGCATTTGAGATGCGTGTTTAATTCATGCGTCGTCAAGTCAGCTTTACACGAGGAGTTATTATGTTCAAAAAATTATTCATCGCCGCCGCGCTCGCGTTGTCGTGTGCTATCTCCACGGTCGCGCAGAACACGAACAATCCGACCAACGCCGCGCCGCAACCGACACCCGTGCGCCGTCCCGGTGCGCGACGCCCCGCGCCGCTCCCGACGCCCGTGACCCTGGAGACGCAGGAGACAACGCCGACCACGCCGGACACCGCCGCGCCCGCTTCGCGCACGCGCCGCGCCGCCGGTGCGCCGCAGACGACGGCAGCGGCGGGCGCAACGCCTGCCGAACGCGCCGTCCGCGCCACGTTCGATACGCTCCTGAACGGCATACGCAAATCCGATGTCGAGATGGTGATGAGCGTCTATTGGAACTCGCCGCAACTCGTCATCTTCAACAACAACGGCACGGTCACGCGCACTTGGGAACAGGTGCGTGCCAATCGCGCGAGCGCGTACCCGGACGCCAAGAACGTCCAACTCGAAGTGCGCGACGTGCGCGTCTCGATGCTCGGCGCGGGCGGCGCGGTAGTGTCATGCCTCTGGACGCAGACGCAGGAATTTCGCGGCACGCCGGAGAGCGCGAACGGGCGGCTCACAGTCGTCTTCCGTCTCATCAACAACGGTTGGAAGATCGTCCACACGCACAGTTCGCCCTCCGCGCCCGATCCTTCGCGCCTCTTGCCCTCCGAACAACCCGCCGCGCCGCCGGCGTCGGATGCGACGAAACCTCCGCCGCGTATTCAGCCTTAGGGGATGCGCGCCGTTTGAAGTAAACTTCCCTTTCCCCTGAACACACGTTTTTCGAAACGCGCGAGCGGCGAAAGAATTGTCGCCCGCGCCGGTTGATCTTTTTTACTCGACGAAAGGTGAAAATCAAATGGGTTGGTTCGATCAAGTCAGCGGACTCTTACAACAGTATCAAGGCGGCAACGCCGCGCAGACGTCAAACAACGTGCATGACGATTTCGATCAGTTCGCGCAGGCCGCGCCGCAATCCGCGCTCGCAGACGGGTTGGCCGCCGCGTTTCGCTCAAACCAGACGCCGCCCTTCGGCAACATGCTCGGCCAACTCTTCGGCCAGTCGAACGGCACACAGCGCGCCAGCATTCTCAACACGCTCATCTCGACTCTAGGCCCCACGGTCATCTCGCAAATTCTCGCCAACCGTGGCGCGGCGGGACTGGCCGGACTGTTAGGCAGCGGCCAGCGTGAGGTGACGCCGGAAATGGCAGAGCAAGTTTCGCCCGAAGCCGTGCAGGAGATCGCCA
>DASYMM010000538.1:0-4786 GCA_036009085.1 Pyrinomonadaceae bacterium
CCGTCGTCTTCCCAGACCCCGTGCCGCCGCAGATACCTATAATCATTCCGTCGCTTCGCCTCGCCTGACAATAGAACAGTGACAAGTGACGAGCAGGAAATAAGACAAGTTCTTAGTTTTAACTTGTCACTCGTCACTGTAGTTTAGGAATTGTGCGTCTCAACAGTTCCGTAAAAGTGGCGCGCACCGCTTCGCCGGTTTCCATGACTTCGGCGTGATCGATGGGACGGTCGAGGACGCCTGCGGCCATGTTCGTGATGCATGAGATGCCGAGCACTTTGATGTTCATGTGGCGCGCGACGATGGCTTCGGGCACTGTGCTCATGCCGACGGCGTCTGCGCCGAGCGCGCGGAGCATGCGAATTTCGGCGGGCGTTTCGTAACTCGGCCCCGTCAGCGCGGCATAGACGCCGCGTTTGAGTTCGATCTCCATCGCGTGCGCTTCGGCAATCGTCGCCTGCTGAAATTCGCGGTCATAGACCTCGGACATGTCGGGGAAGCGCGCCCCGAAGCGCGGATCGTTTAGGCCGAGCAAAGGGTTCGTGCCCATCAGATTCAGATGATCGCTAATCAACATCAACGCGCCCTGCGTGAACGAGTTGTTCAACCCGCCCGCCGCGTTCGTCAAAACCAGAGCCTTGATGCCGAGCAATCCGAGCACGCGTATGGGAAACGTCACTTCTTCGAGCGTGTAGCCTTCGTAGAAGTGAAAACGTCCCTGCAAGACGACGACCGGCGCGCCTCCGACTCTCCCCAATACCAGACGCCCCGCGTGGCCTTCCACGGTCGAACGCGCAAAACCCGGAATCTCTTCGTAAGGAATCGCGATGGCGTCTTCCAGATCGTCCGCGAATGCGCCGAGGCCGCTGCCGAGCACCAACCCGACGCGCGCCTCATCCGCGCGCAGGGCGCGAATCGTCCGCGCCGCGTGCTCCGCGCGTTCATACAAAACATTCGTGCTCGAAGTTTCCATAACGATTAATCAGTGGTCAGTTGTCCGTTGTTTCCGTCTCACCGAAGTTGAATCTGCATCTTTAGCCACTAGCCCGCGCAAGGCAAACAACGGAGAACTGACTACTGACAGTCTTTCACTTCTCCTTCTGATACGGCACGCCGAGCGCGCGTGGTGCGCGCGAGTGGCCGATGAATCCCGCGAGGACGATGATGGTCAGCACATAAGGCACGATCTGTATGAACTGGATGGGGATGTCTTCGCCGGAAGGCAAACGAAACACGCCCTGCATCTGGATCGAGACGGCTTCGGTGAAGCCGAAGAGGAGACACGCGAGCATCGTCTGCACGGGTCGCCACTTGCCGAAGATGAGCGCGGCGAGCGCGATGAAGCCGCGCCCCGATGTCATGTTACGCGTAAAGAGCGACGACTGGCCGATGGACAGATACGCGCCGCCAATCGCCGCGAGCGCGCCCGACAGAAGCACCGCCGAATAACGCACGCGCCGCACATTCACGCCCGCCGCATCCGCCGCCTCAGGGTTTTCGCCAACCGCGCGCAGGCGCAAACCGAACGGCGTGCGATAGAGCACCCACCACGTCACGGCGATGAGCAAGACCGCGAGCACCACGGGCGTCGCCGGGATCAAGTTATCCTTCGGAATCTGCGGCGTCGAACCCGACGAGAGAAAGAGCGCGCCGCTGAGCATCGCGGGCACGCCCGTCATCAAAATATTGATCGCCGTGCCGCTCACCACCTGATCCGCGTTGAAGCGGATACACGCGACGGCGTGGATCGCGGCGACCGCGATGCCCGCGCCCATGCCTGCGAGCAGACCGATCCAGGGGCTGCCCGCGTAATGCGTCACCGCCGCGGCGGTGAACGCGCCCGCCAGCATCAAGCCTTCGAGCGCAATGTTGATGACGCCCGCCCGCTCCGAATACAGACCGCCGAGCGCGGCTAAGACGAGCGGCGTCGCCGTCCGTATCGTCGAGAAGATGAGCGCGATGGTGAAAAGTTCACTCATAAGATTAGGTGTCAGCATTCAGCGGTCAGCCGTCAGCAAAAGCCTGTGGTCTGGCTGATAGCTGAAGGCTGATAGCTGATTGCTCCTACACTTTCGATCTCTTCAACAAACCAAACTTATTGAACGTGCCGCGAAAGAACGCTTCGGCGGCGACGAAGAGAATGACGATGGCTTGCAGCACCTCGACCAAATCCTTCGAGACCTTGCCGGAGAAAGCGTCTACGAAAATCCCGCCGCGAATCAACATGCCGAACAGGAGCGCGGAGAGCAGCACGCCCACCGGATGATTGCGCCCGAGGAGCGCGACGGCGATCCCCGTGAATCCGTAATTCGCAGAGAAGCCGTCGTAGTAGCGATAACGATAGCCGAGCACTTCGTTGATCGCGACCATTCCGGCGAGTCCGCCGGAGACGGCCATCGCAAGCACGATCTGTTTGCCCGTCGAGATGCCGCCGTATTCGGCTGCGGTCGGGTTTGCGCCCGTCGCGCGAATCGCGTAGCCCCATTTCGTGCGCCACAAGAACACATAGACGAGCACGCAGGCCAGCAGCGCAAACAGAAACGCGAGGTTCAGAGGGATGCGCTCAGGCAAGCCGGGGATGAAACTCCCCAGACGCGGCAGATGCACGCCCGCGCCCACCGGCACGGACTGCATGATCGGGTCGCCCGCCTGTTTGAAGTGATACTGTGTGAAATAACTGACGAGCGCAATCGCGATGAAGTTCAACATGATCGTGTTGATCACTTCGTGCGAGCCGAAGCGCGCTTTGAGGAAGCCGGGGATCGCGCCCCACGCCGCGCCCGTCGCAATCGCCGTCAAGATGGCGAGCGGGATGAGCACGAAGGCGGGCAGCGTCATCCACGAATAATTGACCGACTCGCCGAACACGTTGACGACCGTGCCGCCGAACTTGATGCCCACCCAAGCCGTCGCAAAAGCCGCGACGTAGAGTTGACCTTCCGCGCCGATGTTCAAGAGGCCGCAGCGAAACGCGACGGCGACGGCCAGCCCCGTGAAGATCAAAGGCGTCGCATAAAAAAGCGTGTAGCCGATGCCGTCCGGCCAGGAGAACGCGCTGCCGACCAGCAGGCGATACGTCTCGAACGGGTTGTCGCCGATGATCCAGACGAAGATGCCGCCGATGAAGAAGGCCGCCAGCACGGCGACGAGCGGGAAGAACAGTTCGCGCAGAAGTTTCATAGGGAATTTATTTTCCGCCGGTCATCAAGAGTCCGATCTCTTCTATCGTCGCCTGCTTCGGATCGACTTCGCCGGCGATGCGGCCTTCGCGCATGATTAGGAGGCGGTCGGCGAGCGCAGTCACTTCTTCGAGTTCGGCGGAGACGAGCAGGACGGCGCAGCCCGCGTCGCGCAGGGCGACGAGTTTGCGGTGTATGAACTCGATTGCGCCGATGTCCACGCCGCGCGTCGGTTGCGAGACGAGCAACAGTTTCGGCTTGAGTCCGAACTCGCGCCCGATGATCAGCTTTTGTTGATTGCCGCCGGAGAGCGAGCGCGCCGGGAGGTCTGGATTCGCCGGGCGCACGTCGAAATCTTTGATCACTTCGAGGGCGCGACCGCGAATCCCGCGTTCATTCAAAAACACGTTGCCGAATCCGGCGACGGCGGGCTTGCGATAATGGTCGCCGAGGATGGAATTCTCCGCGAGGTCGAAATCGAGCAGCAGCCCGCGCCGATGCCTGTCTTCGGGAATGTGCGCGATGCCGAGTTCGCGCCGCGCGCGTGCGCCGAGGCGCGCGATGTTGCGCCCGTCAAACTCCACGTCGCCCGTCACATAATTGCTCGCGACGAGTCCGGCGAGAGCCTCGATCAACTCCGTCTGCCCGTTGCCTTCCACGCCCGCGATGCCGACGATCTCGCCCGCGCCGACCTTGAACGAAACGCCGTCGAGCCGCCGCGCGCCGTCCTCTCCCGTAAACGTCAGGTTGTGCACGGCGAGCACGTTTGCGCCCGCCTGCGCGTCCGTCTTGTCCACCCGGAGCAGCACGTCGCGCCCGACCATCAGACGCGCCAACTCCGCCGCGTTCGTCTCTCGCGTCTTGACGCGACCGACGACGCGCCCGTCGCGCATCACCGTCACGTCATCCGAGATCGCCAAGACCTCCGAGAGTTTGTGCGTGATGATCACGACGGTCTTTCCCTGCTCGCGCATGCGCCGGAGGATGGCGAAGAACTCTTCGACCTCCTGCGGCGTCAACACAGCCGTCGGCTCGTCCAGGATGAGAAGTCGCGCCTGACGATAGAGCGCCTTCAGCAATTCCACGCGCTGCTGCTGTCCGACCGAAAGATTCTCAATCGCAGCATTCGGATCAATGGCGAGTTTGAATTCATCCGAGAGCGCGCGAATCTCCTTCGCAGCTTTATTAAGATCGAGCGAAGTGGCTGCACCAGGCTCTGCGCCGAGCACTATGTTTTCGGCGACCGTCATCGGCTCGACCAGCATGAAATGCTGGTGAACCATGCCAATGCCGAGCGCGATGGCATCATGCGGGGTCGTAATCCTCTGCACCTCGCCGTCCACCAGAATCTCGCCTTCGTCGGCCGTGTAAAAGCCGTAAGCGATCCGCATCGCGGTGGATTTGCCCGCGCCGTTCTCGCCCACAATGGCATGAATCGTGCCGGGCTTGACCGTGATATTCACGTGGTCGTTCGCCAGCACCGCGCCGAATCGTTTGGTGATGTTGTGTAGCTCAAGCATAAATGCCGTGACAAGTGACAAGTGACAGGCGACAGGTAAGAACAAGGTTTGATCTTGTCACCTGTTACCTGTCACTTGTCACGGTTC
>DASYMM010000539.1:0-6335 GCA_036009085.1 Pyrinomonadaceae bacterium
CAACTCGCCATCGCGGTCATCGGTCGCGGCCCGGACGCGCGACACGGTTTCCCCGCGTCGGTCGCAGGTCAAATCTACCGCACGCTCGCCTACCGTTTCGCCAAGCGCAACGGCAAGTCGCCGCTGCAACTCACGCCCGAACTCCTCGCGCCGCGCCCGAAGGTTGACGCGCAGACGCTCGCCGACACGGAAGCCGAGGAAGATGCCAACGGCGATGACGCCGCGAATGCCGCGACGGACGACGCGAACGCCGGAACGCGCTCGAATGAGGTCAAACGCGTGTTGTTGCCCGTCGAGACGCGCCCGACCGGCGTGACGACGCGCTCAGCCACGCCTTCAAATTCGCCCGCAAACGCGCCGGCGAAGAGCGCAACGCCGCTGCCGACCGACTCGCGCCCGCGCCGCGTGCTGACAAACCAGCCGTAATGAAGTTGTAACTCGAATATAAGGAACATTGCGCCGCGTTGGGGTGTCTAATGGAGACACCTGAACGCGGCGTAATCTTTTTGCGTGCCGGGCGTCAGAAGACGCTTGACACTTTTCCGTGAGTTATTGCAGTATCACGGCGCGACGAGTTTCGTTGCCCCGATTCCACAATTTGCTGAGACCGTAAGGTGTGGCTCCTCCCCAAAGGTCAACACGCGGGATGCGCGCCGCGCTCGCTCCCGCGCGACGGCAACTGGCCGTGCGGCCTGCGCATCTGATTGACACGCGACGCTAGTAGCCCGTTCGCGCGTCCCCCACTTTGAAGGCTCTGAATCACGAAGACGATTTTTGTTTGGAGGATATGCGAATCATGAGAAACCTGATCCGACTCTTGACTTTGGTTGCGCTCGCCACCTTCGCGTTGCCGGCGTTCGCGCAGACACCAGCCGCACCAGCCGCGTCGCCCGCCGCCGCAGCCAATCCTTGCGAGGAAGCCGCGCGTGGCGAGATGTACACAAAATATTACGAATTGAAGGGTAAGAAAGACGCTAAAGGACAACCCGATCCGGCCGCCCAGAAAGAAGCCTACGGCATCGGCCAGGAGTATCTGGCGAAGTACGCTAGCTGCAACGACACCTATTCCAAAGCCGTGCAGAAGTTCGTCACACAGTACGGCGATGCCGTGCGCAAAGTGGGCAACGCGACGGAGCTTAACGACGCGCTTTATAAAAACAAGGACTACGCGAAAGCCTTCCAACTCGGCAACCAGATGATCGCCGCCGATCCCGAAAATCTGAGCTTGCTCATCCAACTCGGCTATGCCGGTTACAACGCGCAGAGTCTGAATCCGCCCGTGACTACCTTCAGCCCGACCTCGCTCGGTTACGCGAAGAAGGCCGTCGAGATGCTGGAAGCCGGTAAGACTCCGTCCGAGTGGGTGCTGTTCAAAACGAAAGATGAAGCGCTCGGCTATCTCAATTTTGCTATGGGCGAGTATCTGCGTAAGGATAACCCGGCGGGCGCGTTACCCTACTATCTCAAATCGGCTTCGGTCGCTCCGACAAAAGACGTCGCGCTCACCTATGCGCGCATCGCGGAGTCTTACGAAAGAGGACAGTACGAGCAGTTGAAGAAAGACTTCGCCGCCAAGTTCGAGGGCAAGCCGGAGACGGATGAGAGCAAATACGCGCTGAACAACTTGAACGAAGTTATTGACCGCGTCATGGATGCGTATGCGCGTGCCATCAGTTTGGCCGGAAGCGATCCGAAGTTCCAGCAACTCAAGAACGAATCTATGCAAATCCTGACGGGCTATTACAAGTTCCGTAACAATAACACTGTCACCGGCCTCGATGCGTTCATCGCGAGCGCGACCTCGAAGCCTCTGCCTGAGCCTTTCACGCCGCAGCCTTACGTGCCACCGGCGACGCCCGCGCCTTCAACCGGCGGCACCGCGTCAGACAGCGGCAACGGAGCGACGACGACTGCCACGCCTGCTGCCGTGCCCACTCAGCCCGCGACGACGACGCAGAACACGACGGCGGCCAAGCCCAAACCGGCGACCAAAAAACCGTAACCTGACTTCAAGCAGGAATCGTCTTCAAACGCAGGCCGGGCGTATCGTTCAAATCACGATGCGTCCGGTTTTTGCATGGACAATTTTTGCCGCCGGGACTTCAACGTCCGCCCTCCGGCTTGACGCAAACTGAGAAAGCACGGCAATCTATTTCCAGTAGCGACACCGTCGTCGTAGCTGGCACATCCAACCGTTATGAAGTCTATACAGAAAACATCGAACGTCGCGCCGCGCGCGATGCGGCGCGTAAGCCGGAGCCTTTTCGCCGTCGCACTGTGCGCCTGCGCCTGCCTGCTCGCGTTGCCTTCGGCAGCGTCGGCGCAGCAACCGTCGGCAGAGCGAAGGGCTTCGCGTTACAGGCCGCAGCAGATCACGCAGGCGCAGGCAGACCTCTACGAACGCTGGCGCGCGAACATCAATCTCAACCAGCAACTCGCCTTCGAGGCCGGACGCGAGTACGTGGGTAAATATCCGAACGACGAATACACGTCGCGCGTCAGCGTGTGGGTCGGGGCTTACGAGCGCGCGGCGCGCAAGTTAGAGTTTGAAGTGTTGCTGTTCAAAGAGAAAAAGTACGCGGCGGCTTATGCGGTCGGCAAGCAGGTGCTTGCGAGCGAGCCGGACAACTTGCGTGTGATCATCAACCTCGCCTCCGCCGGATACCTCGCCTCGAACACGGGCGACGCTTCGTTCAACGCAGAGACGCTCAACTTCGCGCGACGCGCCACGGAGATGCTCGAAGCGGGCAGCAAGCCCTCCGACTGGAAGCCTTTCACCGGACAGCCCGATGCGCTCGCTTATCTACATTTCATCACCGGCGAACTCATCTTGAAAGAGACGCCCGCCGAGTCAATCAAGTATTTCCGCAAAGCCCTCGCTTCGGAGGGCGCAATCAAGCACACGCCCGTCATCTATTCCCGACTCGCCGCAGCCTACGTCGCCAGCGAGTACGAACCGCAGTCGAAAGAGTTTGAAGTGAAGTTCGGCGGCAAGGAAGCGACGCCGGAGAGCAACGCCGCGCTCGAACAGATCAACGCGACGGTTGACCGCATCACAGACGCGCTCGCACGCGCCGTCGCTTTGAGCGGCACGGACGCGCAGTATGCGGACGCGCGCACGCGCTGGATGCAGGAGTTGACGCGCTACTACAAATTCCGCCACAACGATTCGACCGACGGACTCGAAGCCTACATCGCGGGCGCGACGGCGAAGCCGCTGCCATGAAGAAGGGGCAGGGAGAAGGGGTAAAGGGCAAAGGAAGAATGCCCGCTCAACCCTTCGCGCCTTCGGTTTTACCTTTGCGCCTTTGCGAGAAAAGCCGTTCACGCAAAGGCGCAAAGAGGAAAACGTAAGGCGCAAAGAAAACCGTCGAGAGAGCGTGCGTTTGACCTTCCCCTTTACCCTTTCTTGATGTCGTTTGCTACAATCGCGCGCACTGTGGAAGATTCCGAAATGGCTGAACCTGATCTCGGCGAGTTGGAAGCGAAGCTCGGTTACGCTTTCAAAGACCGCACACTGTTGGAGCGCGCGCTCACGCATCGCTCGTGGGCGCACGAGCACGTCGCGCCCGGTGAAGAACTCGAAGCGCGTCGCCTGCATAACGAGGCGTTGGAGTTCGTCGGCGACTCCGTGCTCGGTCTCGCCGTCGCCGACTACCTCTTTCAATCCACCGCCGACGCGAGCGAAGGCGATCTCTCGCGCATGAAGCATCGCCTCGTGAGCACGATGATGCTCGCGCGCGTCGCACGCCGTCTCGACCTCGGCAGCTACCTGAGAATCGGGCGCGGCGAAGAGAAGACGGGCGGGAGGCGCAAGCGCGCGTTGCTCGCGGATGTCGTCGAAGCCATCATCGCTGCGGTCTATCTGGACGGCGGCTACGAGAGCGCGAGCGAGTTTGTGCGTCGCCTGCTCAGTTCCGAGTTGACGGAGGCGACGCCGGAGGATGCCGCCGCCGCCGACTACAAGACGATGTTGCAGGAATGCGTGCAGGCGAGTTTTCACGTCACGCCGACTTATCAATTGGTGGAGACCGAAGGGCCGCCGCATCGCCGCATGTTCCGCGTCGAAGCCGTCTTCGCAGAGCATAGCGTGCGCGGAGAGGGGGCGACGATCAAGGCCGCCGAAATGGACGCCGCCCATCGCGCCATCGAACAGTTGAATTTAACTTTGCCGCAGACGCCGCAAGTGGAAGCGGCGGATTGAAAGGCACACGCAAACATCCGCGTTCGGCTTGACCGCCCCGCGCTTCTTTTTCTACGATAAATTTTATGAGCAATGATTCCCGTTCGACCATCATCGAAGAGCCGCCCTTGGAGACGCCCGAGGGCAAGGCCGCGCGCCGGAGCACCGCAGCGCGTACCGAACAGGAACGCGCGCGTGTAGCCGCGTCCGAGGCGGCGACGAAGCCCGTCCAGCCGGGGCCGCCGCGCAGCGTGTGGCGCGAATATTTCGAGTCGCTCGTCGTGACGGCGATCATGGCTCTCTTCGGCATGACGTTCGTGGTGCAGGCGGTGAAAGTGCCCACCGGCTCGATGCAGAACACGATCACGATTGGCGACCACCTGCTCGTCAACAAGTTCATCTTCGCGCCGGGCACGACGCCGCTGCCGTTCCTTCCGCAACGCGAGATCAGGCGCGGCGACATCATCGTCTTCAAGTACCCCGGCAAGTTTCAGGGCGAGGATCGGTTCCGCGACAGCCCCGACGTGGACGACACGCTGCCCAACAACACGCCTTACAAGATCAACTACGTCAAGCGCGTCATCGGCCTGCCCGGCGACCGCATCGAACTGCGCGGCACGCGCGTCATCATCAACGGTCAACCGCTCAACGAACGCGTCATCACGGCCATCAATCACCCGGACAACCTACGGACGCCCGAACGGCGCGAAGACCACGCCCCGCTTGAGATGGAAGCGACGCCGCCGCCGGAGGGCGACGGGCCGTACACGGTCGCTTACAGTCCTGAATCGAGGCGCGCGGCAGAAGGCGATGACGAGTTTTTCCCCATCTACAAAACTCTCAACGGGCAGAAAGTGATCACCGTGCCGCCCGATTCCTACTTTGTCATGGGCGACAATCGAGACAACAGCGCGGACAGTCGCTACTGGGGTTTCGTCCCGCGCGATCTCATCATCGGTCGCGCGCTCTTCGTCTACTGGTCTTATGACGAGAGCCAGCCTTCGAGCGGCGTCCCCTTCATTCAAGACTTCTTCCGCAACACACGCTGGGGACGCACCGGCACGATGATCAAGTAGACGTAAACAAGCTGGCGAAACGAACAAGGGCGCGCACGCACATCCCGGCAACGCGCGCAAAGGGGGCAGGAACAAGGTGATCTCTTCTCTGTGGCAACTCGGCGGGTTGGGTTGGAAGGAACTGGCGAAGCGCGTCTGGTCGGAGATCAACGAGGACGACATCTTCGGGCGTTCCGCGCAACTCTCTTACTATTTCCTGCTCGCGCTCTTTCCGCTGCTGCTCTTCATCACAGCCGTGCTCGGCCAGTTTGCCGACGCCGGAAGCGAACTGCGCCAGTCGCTCCTGAACCTGCTCGGCTCGGTCGTCCCGCAGGAAGCGGGCGACCTCATCCACGAGACGATTGACAAGGTTGAGAAAGGTTCCGGCGGCGGCAAAATCTCCTTCGGCATCCTCGCCACGCTCTGGGCGGCCTCAAACGGCATGACCGCCATCTCCCAGACGCTCAACATCGCCTACGAAGTGGAAGAGACGCGCCCTTGGTGGAAGGTGCGACTCGTCTCGCTCGGCTTAACCGTTGCGCTCGCCGTGTTGATTCTCTCCGCTATCACGCTCACGCTCTTTGGCGGCCACATCGCCGAATACGTCGCCGCGAGTTTCAGCTTCGGGCAGGTCTTCACCTTAGCGTGGAAGATTTTGCAGTGGCCGGTGGTGCTGCTCTTCGTGCTCGTCGCCTTCGGACTGATCTATTATCTCGCGCCCGACGTGAGAGAGCGCCGCTGGCACTGGGTCAGCCCCGGCGCGGCCGTCGCCGTCGTGCTCTGGCTCGTCGTCTCCTTCGGCTTCCGCGCCTACCTGAGTTACTTCAACTCCTACAACGCCACCTACGGCTCGCTCGGCGCGGTCATCATCCTCATGCTCTGGTTCTACTTCACGGGTGCGGCGATCCTGATTGGCGGCGAAGTCAATTCCGAAATCGAACTCGCCACGACCAGAAAGCCTGAGAAACAGATTGACCCGGGCGCGGCGAAACCTTCCTCGACGGCAGCCGACACACGGCAAGCGTCTAGCGCGAAGACTCCGCAAGCACAATCATCCGGCGCGAAGACTCCGGGCGAACTCGCCGCCGCCGCGCGTC
>DASYMM010000540.1:0-6682 GCA_036009085.1 Pyrinomonadaceae bacterium
GAAGTTGTACTCGATGGTGACGTACTGCGAGACTTTGCGCCCGTCCTTCTCGGCGGGGATGAAGGCTATTCTGCGCGCCGCTTCAATCGCCTTCTCCGTCAACCCGTCCGGCAATCTCGACAGAGGCGTGATGCCGGAGACCGAGCCTGACGCGCCTAAGACGAGACGCAAGCGCACTGTGCCCGTCACCTGATTCTTGCGCGCTTCTTCCGTGTAGAGCGGTTCGGGCTTGCTCGTGATGTTGGCCTTGCGCGTCACTTCGCGCTGGCTGAAAGTCTTGTTGTAATCGGTGTTGCCGCCGCCACCGCCGCCGGGGCCGCCGCCGCCGTCGTGTCGGTCGCCGCCGCCCGTGTTGCCGCCGCGTCCGGGTCCGACGCCGCCGCCTTCACCCGGCCCGACGCCGCCGCCCTTGCCGTCTCCGATGCCGTTACCCGTGCCGGGGCCGGAACTCGTCTCGGTGGACTTGGATTTCGGGTCGCCGTAAGCGATCTGGCGATTGTCCGGCGGAAAGAGCGTCGGGTCTGCGACGATGCTGGCCGGAACCGGCAAACTCGGATTCTTGATGGTCGGAGGTCGCGGGTCGGGAGCGCGCACCTGCGGAATGTCGAGCGAAGCGGGCGGAAGTTTGCCGAACGAAGCGGGCTTCTCTTCCTGTCGTCCGCCGCCGCCGCCGCCGCCGGGTTTATCCTGTTTCGGCTTCGAGCCGCCGCCCTTGCCTTTGGCGTTGCCTGCGGGGCCTTCGTCCGGTTTCTTCTGTTCTTCGGGAATGTCCGTCACAAGCCCCTGAAACTCAAGGTCTTCGCGCACCGCATCAAGCGAGGCCACGTGCCTGTCCTGCATGCGGAAGAGCAACGCGCCGAGAATGCCCGCCGTCATCATCAAGACGAGCGCGGACATGATGCCGATTGCCACGTTTCGTTGCGAGAGGACGCGCCAAGAGGCTTTGCTGTAGGCGGTTGCCCCGCGCTTCACAAACCCGCCGGGGTCGCGTTTGAATTCAGGCCACGTCAACTCCGCGTCGTGACCGACCTCGCGCACTTCCTTCGTCAGGCGACGAACCAAACCCTCGTCTTCTAAAAATGTCAGGTGATACTCGCCGCGAGTCGTGATCGCCGTCACTGCATCCGGCGAGCCGGTGGAGGCGGGAATCTGTGCGGCGGGCATGGTGGCGGTCGTCGCGTCGGCCTGCGCCGTATCTTGTGCGGCGTCAGGCGCGGCAGAGCGCGCGTTGGCGGAATTGTTGATGGTCGCAGTAGTGTCCGCAGTTCGAGAGCCGTTCGGCAGGGGCGTACCGTCAACAGGGCAAAACTCGAACTGCACAGGAACGACTTCTTTGCAAGTGGGGCAGCTCTTTGTTGTCATCCTCGCGCCTTTGTCTGGGGAACAATTACTTCAAACTGTTGGGTTACTCGAACTTAGGGCACACGCCTTCAAGCATCGTGAGATGCGTCGAGGGCTTTAAGAGTTTACTACCGGAAATAAAAATATTCTAGTTTCCAGGCGGTTGACCCTTTCGCCGGACGACCTCTAAAATGCACGGGCATCCCCCGTAACCGTTTTGATGCATCTAAACCGCTTCGTGACGAAATTATTCCAAGACCGAACAGCCAGACGTTTGCCGTCCCGTCCGAACTTCCGAGCCAGTTTATGAAACGCCAATTCCTTCGACTCAAAACCCGACCGGCGGGCGCAGCTTTCGTCGCCGTTTTGCTCGTGGCCGCGCTCTGCCTGCACGCTCCGGCCAGTGTCGCGGCGCAAAACTCCGGCGCGCCCGCCCCTCGCCGTGAACAACTGCTGAACGGTTTGCGCCTGCTGCTCCTGCATCGTCCGGGCGACGCGCAAGTGGCTCTAAAACTGAGAATTAACAGCGGCGGGGCTTTCGACCTCGCGGGCAAAGAAGGCTTGACGATGCTCCTGAGCGATGCCCTGTTTCCCGATCCCGGCACGCGCCAGTACGTGACGGAAGAGTTGGGCGGGCGGCTCGAAGTCAACACTTCATACGACAGCTTGGAAATTGTTCTGAGCGGCAAGGCGAGCGACTTTGAACGCCTCGCAGAACTTTTGCGCAACGCCCTCTTGCAAATGCGCCTCGCCCCGGAAGATGTCGCGCGCCTGCGCGACGAACGCCTCAAGGCCGCGCGCGAAGCGAACTCCAAGCCCGGCTCTCTGGCCGACCGCGCCGTCGCCGCGCGACTTTACGGCACCTATCCTTATGGGCGCATGCTCGAAGGCACGCCCGAAAGTCTCGCGCGCATCGAACGCGCCGACTTGATGCTCGCGCGCGACCGTTTCCTGATTCCCAACAATTCGACGCTCACTTTGATCGGCGGCGTCGAAGCCCCGCGCGCCCTGCGCGTCTTTCGACAATTTCTCGGCTCGTGGCGCAAGAGCGAGACCGTTGCACCGCACACTTTCCGACAGCCCGAAACGCCCGACGCGCGCACGCTCATCGTCAATCTTCCCGGCACGAACGAAGTCGAGATACGACTCGCCGCGCGCGGCCTCTCGCGCACCGACCGGGATCGCGCCGTCGCGCCCGTCCTCGCCGCGCTCGCGCGCGAGCGTTTGGCGGCTGCGCTCAAGGAGTTTCAGCCGGGGGCGACTTTCGCGCGACACGACGCGCATTATCTCTCCGGCGAATTGATCCTCGGCGCAACCGTCCCTGCGGGCGTCGCCGCGCAGACGCTCGAAGCGGCGCGCACGCTCGTCAAAAATCTCGGCGCGTCGCCCGTCACCGCCGCCGAACTCGACAGGACGCGTCGCGCCGCACTCGCCGCGACAAGCGCGCGCAAGGCACATCCCGACGCGCTCGCCGACGAATGGCTCGATGCCATCGCTTACAAGTCAACGCTCGCCGAAGAAGAACAAGCCTTGAACGCGCTCACGCCTGCCGACGTGCAACGCGTGGCCGCGCGGCTTTTCACGGATGCGAAACTGGCAAGCGTCGTCGTGGGCGACGCGGCGCAGTTGCGGAGCGACTTGGCGCGTCTGAGCGGCGGCATCGAAGAGGCCGGACAAAAAGCTACGGCGCCGCCCGCACCAGCCGCCGAGCCGAAGACCCCGAATCGCCCCTAGTCAATATCGTCCATAGTCAATTCACAAAAAAATCGCAAGCTGCCTGCAACCAAAAGCCCTTCCCAAATCATTTAAGGTGTCAACGCCAACAAGTCTTAACGAAAATGAACGTCGGCAGGAGCACGCGCGTCGGGTCAACTCGATGTTCGCGGGTATCGCCCGTCGTTACGATTTTTTGAATCACCTGTTGTCGGCGAACATAGATCGCCGCTGGCGGAGGCTGGTCGCAGACAAGTTGCGCCCCGCGCTCGTCGCCGGAACGCACACGCTCGACGTTGCTTGCGGCACGGGCGACCTCGCGCTGACGCTCGACGCAGCCGGGCAGGCGCGCGTGACGGGACTCGATTTCTGTCGCCCGATGCTCGAAGTCGCGACGCGTAAGGCGCAAGAGCGACAACGCAGGATTCCGTTCATTGAGGCCGACGCGCTGCGCCTGCCGTTTGCGCCGGAGACGTTCGATGTCGTGACCATCGCTTTCGGCCTGCGGAATCTGGCGAGCGTCGAAGGCGGTTTGCGCGAGTTGATTCGCGTGCTGAGGCCGGGAGGCAAGATAGCGATTCTTGAGTTTTCGCGTCCGGTGGTGCCGGGCTTTCGCGCTCTTTTTCAGTTCTACTTTTCGCACGTGCTGCCGCGCATCGGCGGCCTCGTGAGCGGTTCGCGCGGCGCGTATGAATATCTGCCCGATTCCGTGTCGCGCTTTCCGGATCAGAAGCGTCTGGCCGAGTTGATGCGCGAAGTGGGCTTCGCGGAAGTTTCGTATCAGAATTTGACAGGCGGCATCGCGGCGTTGCACTTGGGCACGCGCCCACGCCGTGGCAGCAACGGATAATTTGAGCTTGGCTTGCGCTTTCAAAGCATAAGCGCAAACCGAAAACGTAGTCCGATGGAATTCGTGTCTCTTCCCGCGCGACGGTTGTCGGGGCTGTTCGCGCGACGAAAGACATAACCTCCGTCGGGCTACGTTTTTTTGAAAGCAGTGACGAGTGACAAGTCACGAGTGACAAGTCACGAACAAGCCACAAGACAAGTTTAAAGACAGTTTTTCTTGCGCTTTAACTTGTCACTTGTCACTCGTCACCTGTCGCTGCTTTATCTGACTTGTCACTCGTCACTCGTCACTCGTCACTTTTCCCTGTTATCATTCTGCGCGTAGTCTCAAATTAATTCCTCTTTCACGAATAGTTGCTGTAGGCGCATCGCCGAAGATGAAGCACCGGATACTCGACCTCTTGCGGCGCATCTTGATTCTCCTCCTCGTGGTGTGGACGGTAGTGTCGCTCGTCACACTGCTCATCGAACTCGTGCCGGGCGACCCGGCGACGGCGACGCTCGGCGAAGAGGCCACGCCCGAGCAGATCGCGCAGTTTCGCCAGAAGCATAATCTCGACCGCCCCGCCTTCTTCTTCTCCTACGCGCGCGACGCCGCGAGCGGCGAGCGACATTTCGCCTGGCACGGACTGAACAACCGCTACATTGATTACTGGCAGATGCTCCTCGGCGGCGACATGGGACGCTCGTTTCGCACCGACCGTCCCGTCATCGAACTCATCATGCAGCGTTACCCGGCGACGCTCGAACTCGCCGTCGCCGCGCTCCTTGTCGCCGTCAGCATCGCGATCCCGCTCGGCGTCGTCGCGGGCAAAAATCGCGGCACGTGGCTCGATAATCTCTTGTCCGTGATCGCCCTTATCGGCGTCAGCATGCCGGGCTTCGTGTTGGGGCCGCTTTTGATCTATCTCTTCGCCATCCAACTCGGCTGGCTTGCGCCCTCGGGGCGTTTCGAGTGGTACGACATCATCCTGCCCGCCGTGACGCTCGGCTCCGCGCTCTCCGCGCTCCTGACGCGCATGGTGCGCTCGTCCGTCATCGAAGAGATGGGCGAAGATTACGTCCGCACGGCGCGCGCGAAAGGCTTGAGCGAACGCACGGTGGTTTACAAGCACGTCCTGAAGAACGGCTTGATCCCCGTGGTCACCATACTCGGCTTGCAACTCGGCGTGCTGCTCGCCGGGGCGATAGTCACCGAGAAGATTTTCAACTGGCCGGGTTTAGGTCTCCTGCTCATCGACGACGGCATCGGCAAACGCGACTACCGCCTCGTCCAAGGCTGCGTCCTCGTCATCAGCGTGACCTACATCTTCGCCAACACGCTCACGGACATTATCTATCGCCGGCTCGACCCCAGAATAAGGATTCAGTGACGAGTGACAGGTGACGAGTGACAAGTCAAAGCAGAAATCTGATCGTTAAACTTGTCTGGATTCTTGCTCGTCACTTGTCACTCGTCACTGTTTTATCTAACTTGTCACTCGTCACCTGTCACTCGTCACTGCTTTATGAATAGGCTCTCGAAATTCGGTCTTGTTGTTGTTGCGATGTTCGTCATCATGGCGTTGTTTGCGCCGCTGCTGGCGACGCACGATGTCGGCGCGACGGACTTGCTCAATCGCTACATGCCTCCGTCTGCGGAGCACTGGCTCGGCACGGATGCGACGGGGCGCGACCTTTTTTCGCGCGTCATCTACGGCGCGCGCATCTCCCTGCGCGTCGGCCTCGTGGTGGTCTTCGTCTCCACGCTGGTCGGCACCGTCATCGGCGCGCTCGCGGGCTACTACGGCGGCTGGATCGACCGCGCGGTTAACGGTTATCTCTTCAACGTCTTCCTCGCCTTCCCCGGCCTGCTGCTCGCGATTGCGATGGTGGCCTTCCTCGGCGCGGGGCTGAACAAGTTGATCCTCGCGCTCTGCATCATCGGTTGGGTGGGCTATGCGCGCGTGATACGCGGGCAGGTGTTGAAGGTGCGCGAATATGACTTCGTGCAGGCGGCGCGCGCGCTCGGCGCAAGCGACATGCGCATCCTCTTCGTTCATATTTTGCCGAACGCGATCCAGCCGCTCATCGTGCAGGCGAGTCTCGGCATGGCGGGCGCGGTGTTGTCGGAAGCGACGCTTTCATTTCTCGGCCTGGGCGTGCCGCCGCCCGCGCCTTCTTGGGGCGTGATGCTCGAAGAGGCGCGCGATCTCTCGACGCTGCAAGCCGCGCCGCACGCGCTGCTCGTCCCCGGCATCGCCATCGCCCTCTCCGTGCTCGCCTTCAACTTCATCGGCGACGGTCTGCGCGAATATCTCGACCCGCGCCAACGCAGCCGCTAAGAGCCAAACGACCAAAAGAGAGTTTCCCAACCGTGACAATGCCACCTCTTTATCATTACCACGGCGAGGATGACGACATCGAAACTCCGGCAGAGCGCGTTGCCATTTCGATTCGTCAACTGTCGAAGACTTACCCTGTCTCGCTCGCGCGGCTCAAGAAGTTTTTCCGCCGCAAGGCGACCGACCCGGTCGAAGCTCTCCGCGATGTCAGCTTCGACGTGCGCGAGGGTGAAATCTTCGGCCTCATCGGGCGCAACGGCGCGGGCAAGACCACGCTCACCAAAATCATCGCGACGCTCGTGCAGCCGACTTCCGGCGCGGTTGTCGTGCGCGGCTACGATAGCGTGCGCGACGAAGTGGCCGTGCGCGCTCAACTCGGACTCGCCAACGCAGAGGAACGCAGTTTCTACTGGCGTCTCACCATCCAACAAAATCTCACCTTCTTCGCGCGACTC
>DASYMM010000541.1:0-2435 GCA_036009085.1 Pyrinomonadaceae bacterium
CATCCTCTTCGCCATAAACTCACAGGCTGCGGCTGCGGCACAAACGACGGCGCGCGAAGTGAGGCGGATCGCGGGCGTCGTGTTGGATCAGGCGGACGCGCCCGTCGTCGGGGCTGAAGTCTCTCTGATGTCCGGCGCGTCCGAACTCGCCGAGACCGTCACAGATAACGCGGGCGAGTTCTCGTTCGATGCGTTTGCCGCCCGCGAAGCCTTGAGCGTCGTCGTGCGTGCGCGGGGTTTTCAAACGCTCGAACAGAGATGGAGCGGCGAAAAGAACGGGGCGGCCGGCTTGCGTCTCGTGCTCGCGCCCGCGTCGCTCTCCGAAGACTTGACCGTGACGGCGACGCGCACACAGACGCGCTTGAGTGAGACGGCAGCAAGCGTCGTGACTTTATCTTCCGCCGAACTTGAGACGACCGCCGCCGCCACGCTCGACGACGCCCTCCGTCAAGTTGCGGGCTTCCAGTTGTTCAGACGCGCGGGCAGCCGCACAGCCAACCCGACGACGCAAGGCGTCTCCCTGCGCGCGACGGGCGCAAGCGGTGCGAGCCGCGCGCTCGTCCTGGCCGACGGCATTCCCTTGAACGATCCGTTCGGCGGCTGGATCAATTGGGGACGCGTGCCGCGCGAATCGGTGAGCCGCGTCGAAGTGTTGCGCGGCGGCTTCTCGCACCTCTACGGCAGCGGCGCGCTCGGCGGCGTCGTCAACATTCTCACGCGCAGAGCCGCTGCGCCCGTCGTCGCGCTCGAAGCCTCCTACGGCAGCCAGCGCACGCCCGACGCTTCGCTCTTCATCGGAGGCCGACGTGGAAGTTGGGGCGCGACGCTCGCGGCGGAAATTTTTCGCACGGATGGCTACATCATCGTTGACGAAGCCGCGCGCGGGCGCGCAGACACTCCCGCCGCATCGCGCCGCTCGTCGCTCGATCTCATGCTCGACTACGAGCGCGAACGCGACGTGCGGCTTTTCTTTCGCGCGTCATACTTCGGCGAGTCGCGCGCGAACGGGACGCCACAACAAACGAACCGCACGCACCTCCGCCAGTGGAGCGCGGGCGGCGATTGGACGCGCGCACGGCTCGGCAGTTTCAACGTGCGCGCTTACGGCGGCACGCAAGTTTATGATCAGATTTTCTCCGCCGTCGCCGCCGACAGAAACAGCGAGACGCTGACGCGCGTGCAGCGCGTCCCTTCGCAGTTCGCGGGGCTGTCCGCGCAGTGGACGCGGAGTTTCACGGCGCGGCATACGCTCGTCGCCGGACTCGACTCGCGCGAGGTGCGCGGCGCGAGCGACGAGTTGATCTTCGTGCAAGGGCGCGCCGCGAGTCTCGTCGGGGCGGGCGGGCGCGAGCGCAGCGTCGGGGTCTTCGTCGAAGAGATCGCGCAACTCACCTCGCGCCTGACGCTCGCGGGCGGCGTGCGCTTCGACCGCTGGCGCAACTATCGCGCGCAGAACGCGTCGCGGCCTCTCAATGCAAACGCGCAGACAAACGCGACGCCGTTTCCTGATCGCACGGAGACGGCTTTCAGCCCGCAAGCGTCTCTGCTCTACAAGCCGCATGAGAATTTTGCGCTCGTCGCCTCAGTCTATCGAGCCTTTCGCCAGCCGACGCTCAACGAGTTGTATCGTAGTTTCCGCGTCGGCGACGTGCTGACGCTTGCGAATGAAAACTTGCGCGCCGAGCGTCTGACGGGCGGCGAGTTCGGAGTGAACGCCAACTCCTTCAAGCGACGACTCGACACGCGCGCGGTCTTCTTCTGGATGGAGATCGCGCGCCCCGTCGCCAACGTGACGCTCGACACGACGCCCACGCTCATCACACGCCAGCGGCAGAACCTCGGGCGCACGCGCTCGCGCGGCCTCGAACTCGAACTCGACGTGCGCCTACGCGGACGTTGGGCGCTCAGCGGAGGCTACCTGTTTGCCGACGCGAGCGTCTCGAAGTTTCCGGCTGACGCAAAACTCGAAGGCTTACGCCTGCCGCAAGTCGCGCGTCATCAACTCACCGTTCAACTGCGCTACACGAACCCGGCGCGCTTCAATTTCGGCCTACAGGGTCGCTTTGCGGGAGCGCAGTTCGACGACGATCTCAATCGCTTCCGTCTGGAACGCTTCTTCACGCTTGACGCTCTCGTCTCACGTCGCCTCGCACGCGCCGTCGAACTCTTCGCGGCGGGGGAGAATTTGCTCGATGCGCGCTACAGCACCGGACGCACGCCCGTCCGCACCGTCGCGCCGCCCGCCTTTCTGCGTTTCGGCCTACGCTTTCGCTTTCCGGCAAACTAAGCCGCGCCCGCACAGTGCGCCCACCTTGTCTGAAATCGTACAGACGCTACTTTTCTTAATTTCTATAATCAAAAATTCCACTGACTTGTGATCGGTTCGGACGTTGCTCTATTGAACATCGTTGGCACGTTTGGGTCGTTCAACCGAA
>DASYMM010000542.1:0-5140 GCA_036009085.1 Pyrinomonadaceae bacterium
GAGATTAAATTTTCTGTCTCCTTAGTTAGTTGCCTGTAATTATCAATAGAGCTATTGAAGATTGAATCGAACAACTAATAGCTGACAGCTAATAGCTGACAGCTAACAGCTATTCCCCATGAGACTCATCATCACGGAAAAACCTTCGATGGGGCGCGATGTGGCCGCCGCGCTCGGCGCGACGCGGCGCGGCGAAGGCTACCTCGAAGGGAAGGACGACATCATTACGTGGTGCGTCGGCCATCTGGTGGAACTTGACGACCCGGAAAATTACGACCCGAAGTTGAAGTCTTGGCGGATGGAGACGCTGCCGATCATCCCCGAAGAGTTTAAGTATCACGCATCTGATCGCACGAAAGATCAATTCAACGTGATCAAGACTCTGCTCGGGCGCGACGACGTGACGAGCATCGTCAACGCGGCGGACGCGGGGCGCGAGGGCGAGTTGATCTTCGACCTCGTCTATACGCTCGCGCGCTCGCGCAAACCCGTCGAGCGGCTCTGGATTTCATCTCTGACGCGCGACGAGATCATCGCGGGCTTCAACCGGCTCAAGCCAGCCGCCGACTACACGGGCTTGCGCGATTCGGCTCGCTCGCGCCAACAGGCCGACTGGCTCGTCGGCCTGAACGCCACGCGCGCGCAGACGATCAAGGCACGCGGCGCGGGCTACGACGGAGTTTATTCGCTGGGGCGCGTGCAGACGCCGACGCTCGCGCTCATCGTCGGGCGCGACGAAGAGATCACGAACTTCGTGCCGACGAACTATTACGAAGTGGTCGCGGATTTCGAGTCGGCGGCGGGCGCGTATCGCGGCACTTGGTTCAACAAACAGGGCAGTCGCTTCGAGCACAAGGACGCCGCCGAGGCGGTCGTCTTCAAAGTTCAGGGTAAGCCGGGGACGGTCGAGAAGGTCGAGAAGAAGGCGTCGAAGGAACGCGCGCCGCTCCTGTACGATCTGACGGCCTTGCAGCGCGCCGCCAACGCACGCTACGCTTTCTCCGCCGCGCGCACGCTCGAACTCGCGCAGACGCTCTACGAGAAAAAGTTCATCACCTACCCGCGCACCTCTTCGCGTCATCTCTCCACGAGCGTCAATCAGGAACTCAAAGGACACGTCGAGGCGGCGAGCGTCGGGCCTTACGTCAAATTCATCGAGACGATTCTCGCGCGAGGGAAGCCGAAGCTGACGAGCCGCCACGTTGACGACAAGAAGGTGACGGATCATCACGCCGTCATCCCGACGAAACAACGCGTCGAGCCGAACGCTTTGCAGCCCGACGAGAAACGCATCTACGATCTCGTCGCGCGTCGCTTCCTCGCGGCCTTCTACCCTGACGCGGAACTCGAACGCACGGCGATCACAACCGTCGTCGAAGGCGAGGGGTTCATCACGCGCGGGACGGTGGTGCTTGTGGCGGGCTGGCGCGAAGTTGATCCGCCGGGGCGCGAAGATAAGAAGAAGGCGGACGACGACGAAGCGGAAGACGCGGAGTTGCCGCAGGTTCGTGCGAAAGAAAGGGTCGAGACGAAGCACGTCGAAGCGGTGGCGAAGCAGACGAAAGCGCCGCCGCGTTATTCCGAGTCGAGTCTGCTCGGCGCGATGGAGACGGCGGGGAAGAAGGTTGAGGACGAAGAGCTTCGCCTCGCGATGAAGGATTCGGGCTTGGGCACGCCCGCCACGCGCGCACAGATCATCGAGACTTTGTTGAAGCGCGAGTACATCACGCGCGACAAGAAATCTCTGGCGGCGACGCCCAAGGGCCTCGCGCTCATCAAGCTCTTGCCCTCGCAACTTCTCAAGTCTGCGGAACTGACGGGCAGTTGGGAGCAGAAGTTGGCGCGGATGGCGCGCGGCGAGTATGCGCGCGATGCGTTCATGGGCGAAGTGAAGGAGATGGTGACAGAGCTTGTCGGGCAAATCGCGGCGGCGGAGATGGAGCGCGCGACGGGCGAGCAAGTGGCGAAGCGACCGGACGTGGCGCGCCCGGATGATGCCGTTGATTGTCCGAAGTGCAAGCTGGAAGAGCGCGCGGGGTTTCTGGTCGAACGCGTGAGCGCGAACGGAAAGTTTCTCGTCTGTTCGACGGGGCGCGATGTGTGCGGCTTCATCAGCGACGCGCCGAAGAACACGAAGCAGCGCAAAATTTTATTGACGACGAAGTGCGCCGTGTGCGGCGGCGCGATGCGCCTGCGCGCTCCGCGTGAGAAGGGCAAGCGGGCGTCTTTGTCATGCGCGCGTTATCCCGAATGTCGCGGCGTGCGCTGGTTCGACGAGACGGGCGCGCTCGAAGAGGCGCGGGCGTTGCCGGAGAGCGGCCAGCCGTGCCGGGAGTGCGGCGCGCCCACGGTGAAGCGCGGCCCGTTCAAAAACGATAGCTACTTCTGGGGCTGCACGCGCTGGAAAAGCGACAAGAGCGGCTGCAACGCCCCGCCCCTCTGGATCAACGAAGCGCGAGCTTAAAGTTAATTCGAGCGCGTGTGAGAAATTCCCATGACCAGTGAATTGAAATTTTTGCGTCTGCATCCGGCGGCGAAGTTGCCGACGCGTGGAAGCCGCGATGCTGCCGGACTCGATCTCTATTCAGTCGAAGCCGCGACGCTTGAACCGGGCGGGCGCGCGGCGGTGCGGACGGGTTTGGCGGTCGCCATCCCGGCGGGATTTTACGGGCGGGTCGCGCCGCGTTCGGGTCTGGCTGTAAACTACGGCCTCGACGTTTTGGCCGGAGTCATAGACAGCGACTATCGCGGCGAGATCATCTGCGCGATAGTTAATCACGGTTGGGAAGCGTGCGCGATTGAGGCGGGGCAGCGCGTGGCGCAGTTGATCATCGAAGCGATCATCACGCCGGAGGCGGCGTGGGCTGACACGCTCGGCGAGACGGCGCGCGGCGCGGGCGGCTTCGGCAGCACAGGGGGATAGAAGGGATGAAGGATGAGGGATGAAGGATGAATAAGAAAATACTCAACCCGACAAGCGGGCTTTGTTAATTCATCCCTCATCCTTCATCCTTCATCCCTCCATTTAATTATGACCGCCCAGTTAAATGAAAAAATGAAAGCTCTCGTCATTGACGACGAGCACGTGATCCGCGACAACGTGGCCGAGGTGTTGCGCGGCGACGGTTGGCGTGTGAGCGAGGCCGAGTCAGCCGAGCACGCCTTCGAGATGCTCGCGCGAGAGACGTGGGCGCTCGTCTTCTGCGACGTGAAACTCGGCGGCGACGGCGGCCACGACGGCTTCGCCGTGCTCCGGCGTTTCAACGAAGAGCAACCGCAGGCGCAGATCGTTCTGATGACCGGGCACGGTTCAGCCGTCGGCGCGCTCGATGCCGTCGCTTCGGGCGCATACGATTATTTGATGAAGCCGTTCGATAACGACGAGGTGCTCGCCATCTCGCAGTCGGTCAGGGGCGGCATCGAGAAGCGCGCGCGCCAGCAGACGACCGGCGATCTGTTGCCGCCCGTCTATACGTCGGACATTGATCTCGTCGGGCAGAGCGCGGCGTTCGTCGAGATGATGAAGCTCGTGGGGCGCGTGGCGGGGACGAATTTGCCTGTGCTGATTACGGGCGAGTCGGGGACGGGGAAAGAGGTTGTGGCGCGTGCGATTCATCGTCGCAGCCAGCGCGCGGAGCAGGCGTTCGTCGCCGTCAACTGCGGCGCGATCCCTGCCGATTTGATCGAGTCGGAACTGTTCGGACACGTGCGCGGCTCGTTTACGGGCGCGACCGTTGACCGTCGCGGACTCTGGCAGGAGGCGCATCTCGGCACGATCTTTCTGGACGAGATCACGGAGACGACGCCCGCCTTTCAGGTAAAGCTGTTGCGCGCTTTGCAGGAGGGCGAGATTCGCCGCGTCGGTTCAAACCACACTTTGCAGGTTGACGTGCGCGTGATCGCCGCCACGAACCGCGACGTGGAACGTGAGATGCGCGAAGGCCATTTCCGGCAGGACTTGCTGTATCGCCTGAACGCTGTGACGCTGCACCTGCCGCCGCTCAGAGAGCGCAGTGAAGACATCATGCCGCTCGCGCGTCGCTTCGCGGAGCGGGCGAAGCGCGCGGGCGAACGCCCCGTGAGTTTTTCGCGCGAGGCGATACATATTCTGCAAAGTTACAACTGGCCGGGGAACATACGCGAACTGGAGAACGCCATCGTGCGCGCCACGGCTCTGTGCGACGGCATCGTCCACCCGGAAGATTTGCCCGAACGCATCAGCAACGCGATCCGCGATGCCGCACGCACCGCCGCGCCCTCGAACGAAGTTGCCGCCGCCACAACCGCAACGGCGCAGGCGGGCGCGAGTGAGAGCGCGGCGGAGTTGGTGTCGCTCTCGGAACTCGAATGTCGCCACATCAAGCGCGTGCTCGAACACACGCACGGCAACAAACAGGCCGCCGCGCGTCTCCTCGGCATAGACCGCAGCACGCTCCAACGCATGATCAAACGACACAATCTGGAAGAAGCCAGGGCGGACACCGACGCCTGCGCGTAACGAAGTTCACGCGGCGAGGTTGGAAGTTCAAGCGGCGACGATAGACGCGACGCGCGCTGTCGGCGCGGCTGACACCGGTGTCGCCGGTGTCGCCGCCGTCCCGATGCGCTTGCGTGCGACTTCGTGCGCGATGCGCGCGATCTGTTCGACGGTGAAAGGCTTCGCCACCACCCAGTCAACGCCCGCCGCGCGTTGCGCGTGCGAACCGACCGCTTCGCCCCAACCCGTGATGATCGCCAGCGGGACTCGCTCGTCGCGTTCGCGCACGGCGCGCGCCAGTTCCCAACCGCTCATGCCCGGCAGCCCCACGTCCATCAACACGGCGGCGTAGTGCGTCTCCGTGAAGAGCGCGAGCGCGTCGCGGCCGTTCGCGGCAATCGTTACCTCGTGGCCTTCCCGCTCCAAAATGTCGCGCAGGAGTTCGCGCACCGATTCCTCATCGTCAACCACCAGAAACTTCGTGCGGAACGATTCTCCGGCGAGCGTCGTTTGCGGGCTGGCCTGACCCGCGTTTGCCTGCGGCTTCGCGGCGTTCTTCGCCGAAGGCAAGGCGATGCGAAAACTCGTGCCGCGCCCCGGCTCAGATTCGACTTCGACCGTGCCTTCGTGGCGACGGATGATGCCGTAGCTCACGGCGAGTCC
>DASYMM010000543.1:0-3950 GCA_036009085.1 Pyrinomonadaceae bacterium
TTACCCGGTCAAGATGCACCGTTTTCTCTTCGACTTGATGAAGAAGTTTGACCTCTGCTTCGTCTTCCCGGACGACGATTGCCATTACCTGATCCCCGAACTCCTCGACAAGCAGGAGCCGGAAGCGACAGCCGAGTTCGAGCCGGAGCAGTGCTTGAATTTCCAATATCACTATCCGGTGTTGCCGGAAGGTTTGTTGCCGCGTTTCATCGTCCGCACGCACGCCTTGAGCGAAGGGCTGCCGCGCTGGCGCACGGGCGTGATCCTGACGTTTGAAGGCAACCGCGCTCTGGTGAAGGCCGACGTGCAGGATAAGAAAGTTTTCATCAATGTCTCCGGCACGGCGGCGGGTCGTCGTCGCCTGCTGGCGATTATCAGGTCGGAGTTTGAGCGTATACACCGCGACATACGCAACTTGCAGCCGCAGGAGATGGTTCCCGTGCCGGGGCATCCAGAGTCGGTCGTAGCTTACAAGGAGCTAGTGGTCAGGGAGCAACAGGGCGAAGCACGTTTTACGAAGGTGATCGGCGACGACGTGATTAGCCTGTCCGTCAAGGAACTGCTCGACGGGGTTGATCTCGAAGGCACGCGCCGGAAGGAGCGGACGCCTTTGAGCGAGCAGCGACAGGCCGCGAGGTTGTTCTACAGCTACGCACACAAGGACGAAAGTTTGCGGAATGAGTTGGAGACTCATCTCAAGCTCTTGCACCGGCAAGGATTGATCGAATCGTGGAATGACCGCGACATCGAAGCGGGCGACGAGTGGAAACGAAAGATTGACGACAACCTGGAACGGGCTGACATCATTCTGTTGCTTGTGAGCCACAACTTCTTCGCTTCCGATTATTGCTATGAAATAGAGATGAAGCGGGCGTTGGAGCGTCACGAAAAGAGAGAAGCTATGGTGATTCCCGTCATCGTGCGCGATGTCAACTGGCGCAACGCTCCGTTTGCCAAGCTGCAAGCCTTACCGGCGGACGGATTGGCCGTCAACAAGTGGCCGGATAAGGATTCGGCGTGGCGTAATGTTTCGGAGGGAATTGAAAAAGTAGCAGGCCAGATGCGACAGCATCATGGCCGGTTGAGAGCGGAGAAATAGTGGACGGCGGGATTGGCGAAGGGACGTTCAAGCGAATCTGCAAACGGTTGTGCAAAAGCAGCGCGCTTCCATCCCGGTTGGGTTTATAATCATCTCAGTAGCAAACAGGCGCACGCGGTTGTCTGTGCAAACGTGTCAGGCAAAAATCCGGCGGGCGCAGGTTTGGCTTAACTGAACTTTATGAAGAAGCGTTACTTGATCGGCGGAACGACGGCTTTGATGGGCGGCGCGTTGGCGTTGAAGTTGCTCTTGCGCCCGCAGGACGTGGAGTGGAGCGAGCACCGGGAGCGTTTGCGTCATGCGGAGAAGTCGCGTTTTGTGGAGATCGAGGGCGTGCGTGTGCATTATCAGGAGGCGGGTGTGGGCGTCGGCGATGCGCCGCCCGTGTTGTTGATTCACGGGTTCTGCGCGTCGAACTTCGTGTGGAGCGAGACGCTTGAGCCGCTGGCGGAAGCGGGCTTTCGCGTGGTTGCGCCCGACCTCATCGGCTTCGGGTTTTCGGAGAAGCCGAAGGGCGGCGAGTACACGATTGAGATGCAGGCGCGCATGATCTGCGGGTTGATGGACGCGCTCGGCATCGAACGCGCCGTGCTCGTGGGTAGTTCTTACGGCGGCGCGGTGGCTGCCGTGTGCGCGCTCGATCATGCGTCGCGGGTCGAACGCCTCGTGCTCGTCGGGACGGTATCGAACGACGAAGTGCCGCGCCGCGTGTGGCTGCGTGTGGCGGCGTCGCCGATTGTGGGCGAATTGTTCTCGCCCTTGTTGCTCGACGCGCGGCGTCTGGTGAAGCGTCATTTGCGTCGAACCTACGCGGCACAGAACGGTTTTCTGCTCGACGAGGAACGCATCACGGCGCATCAACGCCCGCTGCTCGCGGCGAATACGCATCGCGCCATCTTGCGCACGCTGCGTCGTTGGAACGCGGAGCGCATCGAACTCGAAGCCGCGCGCATCCGGCAGCCGACGCTGCTGGTGTGGGGCGCGCACGACAAGGAAGTGCCGCTCAGTTCGGGCGAACGCCTGCACAAATTGATCGAGGGTTCGCGTCTGTTCGTCTTTCCCAACTGCGGCCACTTGCCGCAGGAGGAACGCCCGCAGGAATTCGCCGCGCTCGTCGCAAAGTTTTGCCGCGACAAAGAGTGAACGGTCGCTGCACGGTCGCCGCTTGAACGGGGCGCGTGAGAGGAGTTTTTAAATCATGTCTGTACAGCGCAACGATTGGTCTCTGCAACGCAAGGGCATCATCGATCAGGAGCGGCACAAGGAGCGCGTCAAAGATGCGATCCGCAAAAACCTCGGCTCCATCGTCTCGAACGAAGCGATCATTTTGTCGGACGGCAAGCGCAGCGTGAAAGTCCCGATTCGTTCGCTCGACGAGTACAAGTTTCGTTTCGATTATCGCAAGCGCAAGCACGTGGGGCAGGGCGACGGCAAGACGCGCGTGGGCGACGTGCTGGCGCGCGAACAGCAGCAGGGACAGGGACAAGGCAGTGGCGGCGGCTCCGGCCCCGCCGGGCAAGACGCCGGAAACGACTACTACGAAGCCGAAGTCAACATCGACGAACTCGCCGCGCTCATCTTTGAAGACCTCCAACTGCCCTTCCTCGAAGAGAAGGCGAAGAAGGCCGTGCCCGCGAAGACGACGCGCTTCAACGAGATTCGACGCACGGGCGTGATGGCGAATCTCGATAAACGTCGGCTTGTGCTGGAGAACATCAAGCGCAACGCGCGCGAGTCGAAGGCCGCGAAGTTTGGCAACGTCAAGAAAGAGGATTTGCGTTTCAAGAGTTGGGAAGAGGATCATCGCTACGAGTCGAACGCGGTAGTGCTCGCGCTGATGGACGTGTCGGGTTCGATGGGCGAGTTTAAAAAGTATATCGCGCGCTCGTTCTTCTTCTGGATGGTGCGTTTCCTGCGCACGAAGTATGACAACGTGGAGATCGTCTTCATCTCGCATCATACGGAGGCGAAGGAGGTGACGGAGGAGCAGTTCTTCACGCAAGGGGAATCGGGCGGCACGGTCGTCTCTTCGGCCTACGCGCTCGCCTTAGACATCATACGCGCGCGTTACAACCCGCGCGACTGGAACGTCTACCCGTTTCACTTCTCCGACGGCGACAATTATTACTCGGACAACGAAGAGGCCGTGCGTCTGGCCGACGAGTTGATCCAGACCTGCAATCTGTTCGGCTACGGCGAGATCGGAGAAGAAGGCACTTCCGGTTATCGTCGCTCGTCGGGCGCGCTGCTTTCCATATTTAAAGATCGCCTGCATCGCAAGGAACGCTTCGTCGGCGTGCGCATAGACGAACGCGAAGACGTGTATCCCGCGCTCAAACAATTCTTCGGGCAGCGCGGCGTAGAAGCCTGATGCGTGGCCGACACGTGCCTGCTGTCACCTGATTTTCGTCTTCACACCGGCTACATACAGTGAAGGAGCCGCGCTTACAAGTGCGCGGCTCCTTCGTCACTTTCTTCAGTCCTGTCCCGGACGATTACCTTTGCAGGAACACGTCCCATGCCCGGCGGCGCACCTTGCTATCTGCTCGGCGGTGCGATGCTCATGAGAAACACGTCCCATGCCCAACGTCCAATATTGGCATTCTTCACGTCAGCCACCTTCGCCCGATACTGGAAGTCGTTGCCGTGCCGATCCGTTTTCCGCGAAGTCTTGAAGTCCGTACTAATATTCTTACCCCCGCGCGCGGAGAGAGTTGTTAGCTCGCCCTGATCGCTTCGCCCGTCATGGTCGGTGTCAGTCCACAATCGAAGCTGCGAGTAGACCGGGTCGTTCGCATTGATCACGCCATCGCCGTTCGCGTCGAATACTTTGAGCGCGAGAAAGCCGTTT
>DASYMM010000544.1:0-18487 GCA_036009085.1 Pyrinomonadaceae bacterium
TTCACGATCCACGGCTTTTGTTTTTACTCGTCACTTGTCACTCGTCACTCGTCACTTGTCACTCCTGCCTAATGTGTTCTGCGCCGAGGTCTGTGAGTAGTTTTTCGATGGTGTCGGCGTCTTCGTTCGACTTGGATTCGACGCCGATGAGAATGCCACCGCCGCGCAAGCCCGCGTCGTAAACTTTCGCGCGATGTTCGGGGATGCCTGCGCCGACGAGCGCGCCGATCACGCCGCCCGTGAAACCGCCCGCGCCTGCGCCCGCCAGAGCCGCCGCAATCGGCCCCGCAATCACCAGACCGATTCCCGGCAGCGCGATGCTCGTTCCCACCGCCGCTATCGCCGCCAGCACCGCGCCGACCGTGCCGCCGACCGCGCCGCCGATGCCTGCGCCGTCAGCCGCGTGCGTCCGCGTCTCAATCGCAAACTCTTTATTCTTCGTCGCGTCGGACATAAGCACGCTGATGTCGTCGCGCGTGTAGCCGTGTTTGATAAGCGCGTCAACGGCAGCTTCCGCCGCCAGTTTCGTCTTGAAAAGTCCCGTCACAAGTTTTGCCATAAAATCCTCCTCAAATTTCCGCTCTCAACTCAAAATGTTCATTCGTTCAAACAACCAGACAGCAATCTTTATGCCGACCCGTCAAACGGCGCGAACGCTTGACTGGGGCGCGAAACTACGTTGGAGAACACGACACATCGCGCGCTGTTGGTGTAATGTAAAGCCTCACGTCACACATTCAAGGGGAGACACGACACACATGCTCAAAGCTATTATTTTCGACATTGACGGCACGCTCGTTGACTCGGTTGACCTTCACGCGCGCGCCTGGCAGGAATCGTTCAGGAAGTTCGGGCGCGAAGTCGCGTTTGAAAAGGTGCGCCACCAGATCGGCAAAGGCGGCGACCAGTTGCTGCCCGTCTTCTTTTCCGAAGCGGAACTCGAACGCTTCGGCGAGGAGTTGGAAAAGTATCGCGGCGAACTTTTCAAGCGCGAGTATCTTTCGCAGGTGCGCCCCTTTCCGCAGGTGCGCGAACTCTTCGAGCGCATCCGCCACGACGGCACGCGCATCGCCCTCGCCTCTTCCGCCAAAAAAGACGAACTCAAAACTTACAAAGAGATCGCGCGCATCACAGACCTCGTCGAAGAAGAAACCTCTGCCGACGACGCCGACAAGTCGAAGCCGCACCCCGACATCTTCGAGGCCGCGCTCGACTCGCTCGGCGACGTTCGCGCAGACGAGGCCATCGTCATCGGCGACACGCCCTACGATGCGGAGGCCGCAGGCAAGATCAAACTTCGCACCATCGGCGTCCTCTGCGGCGGCTTCCCCGAAACGGAACTGCGCGCCGCCGGATGCACCGACATCTTCCGCGACCCCGCCGACCTGCTCGCACGCTACGACGCTTCGCCGCTCGCGCCGGAAAGCTCGAAGTCTGCGCGTAGCGCAAGCGACTGAGCATCGGTTGGTGTTATGAAAATTTCCCACTCCGCCATTACCAGTTCTCTTTTCGAGTTGGTGAAAACAGTAGAACTGGACGTTCAGCTTGGGGATGATTCATGGTCAACCAGAATCGAGTTGTTCCGGGACACGACGAGAGCAGATCATTTTCGCTGCCACGTTTGGGAGTTAGAACTGTTCCGGCTGACGCCGAGTTTTCCGCAGGATGAAAATAATCAACCGGCTCATATCACCGATGACGAAATCATGGTCGAGAGAGGAATTGCAAACAGCCTGATCAAATATCCACGCGAAGACATCGTTGCACCAAACGCCGACGCTGCCCTTGAGGTCGTGATTGACGATCTCAAAAGATTCCTCGAACATGCGACCGGAGAAGCTGCGCTTTGATACCGGCCTTGTGATCTATCTGTGAAAGTCCTTCAACTCAGTTCGGCGCGCACGTTCGGCGGCGGTGAGCGTCACTTCGCCGATCTCTCGAACGCGCTTCAAGAGCGCGGCCACGATCTCTACGCCGCGCTCTCTCCCGCCTCTCCCCTCCGCGAAAAGCTCGCGCGCCTCTCCGACGCAAACATCATCACCGCGCCACTCCGTAATGCTCTCGACCTCGCGAGCGCGTTGCAACTCGCGCGCTTCATACGCGACCGCCAGATCGAGATCGTGCATGCGCACCTCGCGCGCGACTACCCGCTCGCCGCCTACGCCGCGCGACGCGCAGGCGGACGCGTGCCGTTCATACTCACGCGCCACGTCCCTTTCGCGCTCAGCCGCCTGCACCGGCTCACGCTCGCCAACGTCGCGCGCGTCATCGCGGTCTCCGAAGGCGTCGCGCGCGGCCTACGCCGACAACGAATCTTCACCGACGAAAAAATTCGCGTCATCCCGAACGGCATCTCCGTCGCACAACTCGACGGCGCGCTGAGAGATTTCGACCGCGAACAATTCCGGCGCACGCTTCGCGTGAGCGCGCCGCTGCTTGTGGGGATGGTCGGCGAGTTGAGTCCGGTTAAAGGGCAGGAGGAGTTTGTGCGCGCGGCAGCGACGATCATCCGTCGAGAGAATTTCACGCGCGCACAATTTCTCATCATCGGCGAAGACAGGCAGCCCGGCGCGCCCACGCGCACGCGTCTTGAGAAGTTGATCGCCGAACACGAACTGCAAGCACACGTCCTGTTGCTCGGCCATGTCTCCGAACTCACGCCGCTCATCAAATCGCTCGACCTCTACGTCTCCGCCTCGCGCGCAGAGGCTTTCGGGCTGGCGACGCTCGAAGCGTTGATGTGCGGCGTCGCCGTCTTGGCGACCGCAACCGACGGCTCAGGCGAACTCATCGAAGACGGCTTGACGGGAAAACTCGTGCCCGTGGGCGACGCGGGCGCGCTCGCCGACGCGATCCTTCAACTGCTGCGAAACGAAGCGGAACGCGCGCGCCTAAGCGAACGAGCACGCGTTGATGCGCGTGCTCGTTTCAGTCTCGAACAAATGGTTGAGGCGACGGAAAAAGTTTACCGCGAAGTGCTCGCGGCGAGTTGAAGGGTACGGCGTTTAAGCCGCGCGCCGCGCGCTGCCGGAAGTTTCCATCGCGGCGGCGGTGCGTGCGTATTGTCGTTGCGGATCATAATCCCTTTCGAGATATTGACGCGCGATGTACTTGAGTGTCGCGGAGACGTGCTTGCACTCGTAACGCGGTTCGGCGTCGCCGCGATAGATGAAGTCGGCGCAGGTGCAGGCGAGCCGCTTCGTTTCCGGGTCGCGAAACAAGTGGTAGTTCTGCTCTACGCCCGATTCGGAGAAAGCGATCCAGCCGTAAGGCTCCGCTTCCCGCACCTCGATTCGCTCGGAACGCGCCGCGCGCTGCTCTGCCGCCGAAAAAATTTGCGCCTTCGTTGTCTGTTTCTTGCTGCTCATTTTGCTTCCTTCTGTGAGTTTAACTTGCGCCTGCGGCGCTTTCGGCGTGACCGGGAAATCACACTATTCTGGTTCAAAATTTAGATGCACACACGCCCCGCCGCGTTTGACGCTCAAGCGAAACACATGCTATCTACGCCTTTCAATTGAGCCTTATTTTATAGGATATTTACAGCCGCTAACAACCATTCACCCTTTGCGCCTTCGGTCTTAACTTTGTGCCTTTGCGAGAACTATTTTTCTCGCAAAGGCGCGAAGGAAAAACAGAAGGCGCAGAGCCGGAAAGAAAACTTGCTGGAGATGAAAACGGAATGAGCATGACGCGCGTGCGTGGAATCGAGTTGGCTTATGAGGTGTCGGGCGCGGGCGCGCCTGTCGTGTTGCTGCACGGCTTCCCGTTCAACCGCACGCTCTGGCGCGAGCAGGTCGAAGCCTTGCGCGGACGTTACACCGTCGTCACCGTTGACCTGCGCGGGCACGGCGAGACGCCCGCCATCGTTGATGCTCCCGCGACGATGGACGAGATGGCCGAGGATGTGGCCGCGCTGCTCGACGAGTTGCGCATCGACGCGCCCGTCGTGCTCGGCGGACTCTCGATGGGCGGCTATGTCGCGCTCGCCTTCTACCGTCTCTTCCCCGAACGCGTGCGTGCGCTCCTCCTCGCAGACACGCGCCCGCAAGCTGACACGGAAGAGGCGCGTCTCAATCGTGAAGAGACCGCCACGCGCGCCCTGCGCGAAGGTATGCGGACGATTGCCGACGCGATGCTGCCGAAACTTCTCGCGCCCGCCACACACGCCGAACGCCCGGAGATCGTCGCGCGCGTCGGCGACATGATCTTGCACACCGACCCGCAGGGCGCGGCGGCGGCTCTGCGCGGCATGGCCTTACGCAGAGATCAGACGAAACTTTTGCGCGAGATAAAATGCCCCGCGCTCATCATCGTCGGCAGCCTCGACGCAATCACGCCGCCCTCCGATGCGGAACTCATGCAGCGCGAGATAAGCGACTCGCGCCTTGAAGTTATCGCGGGCGCAAGCCACGTCTCCAACCTCGAACGCCCTACGGAGTTCAACCGCGCGCTGGAAAAATTCCTCGGCGAGCTAGAGACTTAGCGCGTGTCTTAAAACCTCCTTTGCGCCTTCTGGTTTCCTAACTTTGCGCCTCCAGCGAGAAAGACAGTTCACGCTGGAGGCGCAAGGTCAGAACTTAAAGCGCAAAGGTTTGAGTGGCTGGTTATAGTTTTAAAATTATCTCTTAGCTTGGCGAGTTGGAAGTGTAAAAGTTTCGGTAATCAGCGGAGCTTGGCGAAGAACTTTTCGCGCGCATTACTTTTGCGATGAGTTGTTGCTTGAATGAAGCGATGAGCCAGAAGAAGCCGCAAACGGAGGCGTGGAAGTTTCGCATCGAGGAGCGCGTCAGGTGGGGCGACGTGGATGCGGCGCGCATCATCTTTTATGGCGCGTACATACGCTTTTTCGAGATCGCGGAGACGGAGCTTTTCCGCTCGGTCGGCCTGCCTTACGGTCGCGCGTTCGACGAACTCGACGTGTGGTTGCCGCGCGCACATCTCGAATGCGACTTCCGGCAGGCCGCGCAGTTGGACGACCTGCTCGAAGTCTCAGTCTATGTCGGGCGCGTCGGCACGAAATCGCTGCGTCTGAATTTTGAAGTGCGACGCAACGGCGATCCGTCAATCGTCGCCGAAGCGCATTTCGTCCTCGTCGCCGTCCGCCGCAACACGTTCGATTCCGTGCCCGTCCCGGACGAACTCAAACGCCGCCTCGCGCCTTACACTCAACCTATAGCCAGCGGCGATTAAGTTTGACTAAAACTACAACTCACCGCAGCGGCGCAGAGCCAAGCCGCTGAGTTAACGCGGAGAAAACCATTCAACTCTCTCTGCGCCCCTTCTGCATAAACTCTGTGTCGCTGCGGTGAAAGTTTTAAAATTTCTTACTGAATCAAAGAGGCCAGAGAACGCTGCGTGCGAGCGTGCGCTTGAGGTTGACGTAGCCTTGATCGCCGGCGACGAGTTCGCGCAGCGTGCGGCGGATGCCGGGATGGAGACGCGCAAAGTCAATCATGCGGTCGGTGAAAGGCGCGCCTAAAAACTCGCCGTAGAAGCGTCGGCGCATCGCGGAAGCGCGGCGCAGTTCGCGCCCGAAATCTGCGCGCCAGCGTTCCTCGTAAGCCGCCGCCTCGCCTTCAAGAAAAGCCTCCGCGAAAAGTTCAGCCGAACGCAGCGCATAGTAGATGCCTTCGCCCGTGACCGGATCGGCGAAGCCCGCCGCGTCGCCCAGGAGCGCCCACGTCTGCGCGCCGACGCGACGCGTGTTCCACGTCTCCGGCGCGAGGCCGGGAATGCGCGCGGCGTAAGTGTCCACGGAGGCGCGCAGTTTCCGCTCGATCTCTCCGTCGCGCTGTTCTTCCTCGCTCGAACGTTTCATTTGCGAAGACCAGAGCGGCGCGTGCTGGTCTTCGCGGATTCGGTAATAGCCGACCATGAAGTCCCAGAGCAGCGCGTCGAGCGAGCGATGATTGAAGGCGTCCTGCGAGGTGGCGATGCCGAACGAGATGTGATCGAGTCGCGGGAACGCCCACGCGTAGCCAACCCAGTCGGGCAGGAACGCGATGACCGTCGGCGCGTCTGCACTCTTTGGGAGCGGCGCGCGATAACCGAAGGCGACTTCCATCTCCGCGTTCGGCAACGCGCCCGCCAGACGACGCGCAATGGGACTGTTCGCGCCGTCCGCCGCGACGAGCACACGCCCCCGCCAACGTTCGCCGCTGCGCGCACGCACAGTCCAAACGTCTTGAGGCTCAGTCCAAACGTCCTGTTTATGGTTGTCACCCGCGACGGAGACGCGTTGCGAAACGACGTGTGCGCCCGCTGCGGTGGCGCGGTCGCGCAGGTAGGAATCAAACGCGGCGCGCGAGTAGATGGCGAAGGGCGCGTCGAGTTTGAGTCGGACGCGCGTGCCTGCGGGCGAATACATCTCAACCTCTTCGACCGTGCGCCCCATCGCTTCGAGCAGATGCGGCCACGCCTTCAAAGCCTTTGAAGTGACGCCGCCCCCGCAAGCCTTCGCCTCGCCCGCAGGCCGCCCGTCAAACAGCGCGACGCGCGCCCCGCCCCGCGCCAGACGCTCCGCCGCAAACGACCCCGCAGGCCCCGCGCCCACGATCAACACATCAAACGGCTCACTCTCAATCATTCGCTCTTTCGCTTCCCCACTCGCAAAGAGGTTTCAGGCTTCAGGTTTCAAGTTCAAGAACGAAGAGCCTTTCAGACCTGAAACCCGAAACTTGAAACCTGAAACCTGAAACCTGAAACTAATCCGCCGGGAGATGTTAGCACGCGCGAGGCGCGGTCTTCTTGTCACGCGGCGCGTGTGGTGTGATAGAATTTCGCCATCCCTCAAAATGTTTTGTCCGGTGGTCGCCGCTGCTCATGCGACCGGGGCGTTTCTTTTCTCCCCCGCAGGCAGTCTGCTGCTGAACGGGCAGACGTTGCAATCATCATTGCCGGAAGGCGTCGAATATGGCTGGCTCCATCGTTTTCGTCGGCATCGCGCCGCACCCGCCGATTATGGTTCCCGAAGTCGGGCGCGAAGCTATCGCCGAAGTGCGCGGCTCGATTGACGCGATGCGCGAATTGACTGAACGCATCATCGCGTCGGGCGCGGAAACGATCATCATCATCTCACCGCACGCGCCGCTCGAAGCGCGCGCTTTCGTCGCCTACGGTGAAACGGAACTGCGCGGCGACTTCGCCAACTTTCGCGCCCCGCAAGCGACCATCAACGCCCCACTCGATGCAGAACTACTCGAAGCGATCACTTCATCCGCCGCCGCGGACAATTACAAAATCTCTCTGCTCGAAGGCTACGAACTCGATCACGGAACTGCCGTGCCGCTCTATTTCTTTCTGCGTAACGGCTGGCGCGGTCGCGTCGTCGCCCTCGGTTACAGTTTTTTGTCGAACGAAGATCACGTGCGTTTCGGCGCGTGCGTCCGGCGCGCGGTCGAAACGAGCGGGCGGGCGGCGGTCGCGTTTGTGGCGAGCGGCGATTTGAGTCATCGCCTGACGCCCGACGCGCCCGCGGGCTTCAACCCGCAAGCGCACCTCTTCGACGAACAGGTGGTGGCAGCCATCAACGAGCGCGCGCCCGAACGTATCATCGAGATCGACCAAAATCTAAGACGCCTCGCCGGTGAATGCGGCTATCGCTCGATGCTTGTCGCGGCGGGGACGGCGGACGAATCGGCGCGCGATTGCGAAGTTTTGCATTACGAAGCGCCTTTCGGCGTCGGCTACATGGTGGCGCAACTCTCGCGCGCTGAGGCGAAGAACAGTTTATGAAAACCGAGACTGACACGAGCGGCGGGCAACGCGAAAATTCCAACGCCGACGCCGACGCAGCGACACCGCGCGTCGGCGACGCTACGCCCCGCGACGAGGAACGCTTGCCCGAACTCGCGCGCCACACGGTAGAAACTTTTGTGCGCGAGGGGCGTGTCGTTGAAACTCCGAGCGTGGCAGACGATTCGTTGCTCGGCGTGCGCGCGGCCTGCTTTGTCTCCATCAAAACCCACGAGGGAGATTTGCGCGGCTGCATCGGCACGGTCGAACCTACCCGACCGACGCTCGCCGAAGAACTGATCCACAACGCGATCAGTGCGGCGACCCGCGACCCGCGTTTTTTGCCGGTCGCCGCGTCCGAACTGCCGCACCTGCGTTATTCGGTTGACGTGCTCTCACAGCCTGAGCCGACCCGTTTTGAAGACCTAAATCCGAAAGTCTACGGCCTCATCGTCGAAGACGTACGCGGGCGGCGCGGGTTGCTGCTGCCTGATCTCGAAGGCGTCGAAACGGCAGCGCAACAGTTGCAGATCACCGCACGCAAGGCCGGAATCGCGTCCGGCGCAGAAGAAGATGTGAAATTGTATCGCTTCAAAGTTCGCCGCTACGGCGAATAGCAGTCTTTCTAAATTAAATCCCAAGGAGAAATTGACATGGCAGACATGGCAGACAACGATCAACTCAAAACGCCTTCGGGCAAGGCCGAAACCTCGGATGCGACATCCGACACCACGAACGAAGGCCAACGCTCGCTCGACGTGGGCGAATCAGGACAACACGCGCCCGGCGGTTATTACAACCAGCAAGACGCGACGAAGCCCGAACGCATTGATTTGGACGAGCAATTCGGCGATTCGAGTGACGATAAGGGCTAAACCCGGCTGGCTCGAAACGGCAGAATTTTACCGCACATAAAAAAGCCGCTGCATGCGCGAGTTGCATGCAGCGGGCAATGATCCACAGGAGGAAAGGATCGCATTTTAAGCGAGCATTTGGGATGTGTCAAATTTTCAACCCGCCTGCCCGCCCTTCGCGTCTAGTAAACGCTTAAATGTCCAGATTTTTCACGTCCAGCGCGTTATCTTCGATGAACTTGCGGCGCGGTTCCACGGCGTCGCCCATCAAGACCGTGAAGATCGAATCGGTCTCCACCGCGTCGTCAATTTTAACCTGTAACAGCGTGCGCTTCTCCGGGTTCATCGTCGTCTCCCAAAGTTGCTCCGGGTTCATCTCGCCCAGACCCTTATAGCGTTGGATGGTCAGGTCTTTCTTCGCCGTCGCCAGCACACGCTCAAGCAGAGCCTCGCGCGTCTCGATCTGCTCGCTCGTCCCGTTTTCGCCAAAGACGAACGGGGCGGCCAAACTCTCTTCCAGAATTTTATATAACTCGACCGACTTCTGAAATTCCACGTGGCTGGCGAGATTCCAGTCAATCAACACTTTGGTTCCGTTCGAAGCTATCGTCGCGATTGACAATAACCCGTGTTCTTCGTCCGTCAATAAATCCGTTCGATAACCTGCCTTGTCGAGTTGTCCTTCGACAGAGACTAAGAGTTCTCTACTTTCTTTCTGAAAGACGCTCCTAAGGTTTGAACTTTTCTCGCGGCGCAAGACGCCTTTTCTTCCGGCAAAGGCTTTCAGCAAGGTGGACAGCAAGCGTTCATCATTGCCGAGGCGGCGAACGAGTTTCTCGAAATACCGCTTGTACTCGACCATCTGTTCCAGAGAACGCGCCAAATCTTTCCCTTCAATGGTCGCTCCGTCGCCGGATTTTACTTTCGCTTCGCTTGTAGCCTGCCGCATCAGATACCGCACCATTGAACGCTCGTCTTTGATGTATTCTTCTTTCTTTCCTCGTTTCACTTTAAACAACGGCGGCTGCGCGATGTAAATATGCCCCGCCTCTATCAGTTGAGGCATCTGGCGGAAGAAGAAGGTCAGGAGCAGCGTGCGGATATGCGAACCGTCCACGTCGGCGTCGGTCATGAAAATGATCTTGTGATAGCGTAACTTGTTGAGGTCGAAGTCGCTATCGCTTTTTCCGATGCCCGTGCCGAGCGCGGTGATGAGTGTTTTGATCTCGGTGTGGCCGAGCATTTTGTCGAACCGAGCCTTCTCCACGTTCAAGATTTTACCTTTTAACGGAAGAACGGCCTGATTCTTTCGGTCGCGTCCCTGTTTCGCGCTGCCGCCCGCCGAATCGCCCTCGACAATGTACAACTCGCAGAGCGTGGGATCGCGCTCCTGACAGTCTGCCAGTTTGCCGGGGAGCATTGTCGAGCCGATGATGCCCTTGCGCACAATCTCGCGCGCTTTGCGTGCCGCTTCGCGTGCGCGTGCGGCGTCGACGGCTTTTCCGACGATGCGCTTGGCGACCGACGGGTTCTGCTCGAAGAATTCCGTCAGACGCTCGTTGAGGAAAGACTCGACCGCGCCTTTCACGTCCGAGTTGAGTTTGCCTTTGGTCTGGCCTTCAAACTGCGGCTGCGGCAGTTTGACGGAGATGACGGCGACCAATCCTTCGCGCACGTCGTCGCCGGTGAGCGACGTTTTGAAGTTTTTCGCCAGTCCTGAAGACTGCGCGTAGGCGTTGATGGTGCGCGTAAAGGCCGAACGGAAGCCGGAGAGGTGCGTGCCGCCGTCAACCGTGTTGATGTTGTTGGCGAAGGAATAGACTTTTTCGTCGTAGGCGTCGTTGTACTGGATCGCCACCTCGACCGAGAGCGCGTCGCCAACTCGTTCAAAATAGAGCGGCTTATCGTGCAGGACGGTCTTGTTCTTGTTGAGGTGTTTGACAAACTCGGCGATGCCACCCTTGTAATAAAACTCGTGCGAGCGTTCCGTCTCTTCGCGCTCGTCGCGGATGGTGATGCGGATGCCTTTGTTCAAAAAGGCTTTTTCGCGCAGACGCTCGGAGAGCCGGTCGAAACTGAACTCGGATACGTCGAAGATCGTGGGGTCGGGTTTGAAAGTGATCTTGGTGCCGCGCTTGCGGGTCTTTCCGGTCGCTTCCAATTTCGCCACAGCGATGCCCTGCTTGTATTCCTGCTCGTAAGTGGCACCATCCCTCCAGATTTCCAGTCGAAGCCACTCAGAGAGGAAATTTACGCAAGAGACGCCTACTCCGTGCAGACCTCCAGACACCTTGTAGGCGTTCGTGTCGAATTTTCCGCCCGCGTGCAGTTTCGTCATCACGACTTCGGCGGCGGATTTCCGCTCGCCCTTGTGGTAATCCACGGGGATGCCGCGCCCGTTGTCCACGACCGTGATCGAGTTGTCGAGATGAATCGTGACATCCACGGTGTCGCAATAACCGGCGAGCGCTTCGTCAATCGAGTTGTCCACCACCTCGTAGACGAGATGATGGAGGCCGATGTCGCCGGTCGAGCCGATGTACATGGCGGGGCGTTTGCGCACCGCTTCGCGCCCTTCGAGAACTGTGATTGAAGTTGAATCGTAACTCACGTTTTTCTTAGCTGTGTTGATTGCTGTTGACAAACTAAACTCCTCTTTCTAACTGCCAATAACCACTTTTATTCGATTAAGAGCCTTTGCAGAAGACGACTAAATCGTGCTTGGTTTAGATGCTCGAAGCGCCCTTCGAGGATGTCGAACTCTAGCTGCCGGGAGTGCTGCTTAAACTGGCCGCGCCGTCTCTCACTTCGTAGATTTGGGCGCGCGCGCCGTATTGCTCGACGAGGCTTTCTTTGGAGGTCGTCAAGAAGGTCTGCGTGCGGCCTTCGAGATATTCCAAGAGTTGATTGATACGCTTCCGGTCAAGCTCCGCGTCCACGTCGTCGAGCAAAAAAACCGGATACTCATTGTGCCACGAATGATACACGGAAATTGCAGCTAAGTCAAGTATTATCAATGCGCTACGCTGTTGGCCGGAACTCCCGAAAGAGCGTATGTCCCGCCCGTCGAACAACACCTCCAACTCGTCTCTGTGCGGTCCGATGAGCGAGTAACCCGCGCTCATTTCCGCCTGCATGCGAAACTGCAAACGCTCCGCGATGAGCGTTTCGTAGTCGCTCAAATCGCCCTTGCCTTCAAGCGACGAAACGTAGCGCACAGTCACTATTTCGTGCCCGAAAAGACGGCGTTCGAGCACGGCGTTGATGCGCTCGACGTAGTCCGTGCGCGCCTGATGAATCGCAGTGCTCAAAACGACGAGTTGCTCGTTCCAGGGGGCAAGGCGCGAAGCGGTCTCGGCGGCGGAGAGTTCCGCGTCGGCGGCGTCTTGCAGCAGGCGGTTTTTCTGTTTGATGACGCGTTGATAATCGGAGAGCGTCTGCACGTAGGCGTGGTGCATCGAGACGATGCCGCGATCCAAAAACTTCCGACGCGCTTCGGGCGCGCCGCGCACGACCTCCAACTCGTCCGCCGTGAAAGCGACGACGTGGAGTTGTCCCAGATAACGCGCGACGGATTCGCGTTTGCCGTTGACCGTGAGCGTCTTGATGTTGTTTTGAATCGCGACCTGTAGATCGCGGTGGACTTCTTCGCTGCGCGCGACCCGCCCGCGCACGACGGCTAACTCTTCATCGAAACGGACGGCCTCTTGCGGTTTCTGTGTGCGGAAGGATTTGGACGTGGCGAGCAGATAAATGGCTTCCAGCCAGTTTGTTTTGCCCTGCCCGTTGTCGCCATAGATGATGTTGAGACCCGCGCCCCAGGCGACCTTGCCGCTCAAATTTCTGAAACAGTGCGCTTCAAGTGATTCGAGCAGCATGCGTCGGATTTTAACACATGCGGCTCGCTGTCGTCGCTCAGAAGGACGGCAAATAAGAATGCCTTCCTTTTAATCCCAGAAAGATTTTGAAAACTTGCTCGGCAAATAGATTGTTAAGGATAAGTTATACAATTTATCAGGTTTGTCAGGGTCTAAATTATATGAGATCACTATCAGCGGGCTCTTACTGTCCTTTCGGAACATGTATCTCTGAAAACGCTGAGTGTTTTTCAACTTCTGTTTTCGCTCCCAATCAGGCAAGCAGGCGGCTATCTTACCGACCAAGTTATAGTATTGGCTTTCAATTACCCCTGCTTTAACCGTTTTGTACATAATGTAGCTAATGTGATCGTTGGGTGATACTAAGCTGGAAATCGCGCCGGGTAGTTCGATTTTTGACTGGAACCTACCCGGTATCTCGTCGTCTATGGGGACACCCACAGCTAGGATGAAGCCCGTCCGACTCTCCGCGATGAGTCTGGAAATACGACCGCACAAGTCATATCCAAATTCATTCGACAGGGTGGTTGGAACGGAGTCGGCCATGAAGATTTCATTTGGGTCCAGTTGCTTCAGTGCATGTAGTCTTTTGTAGCTCAAACTCATGATGTCCCATTCAATGTCTCTGAATGGGATAGCCCAAGAGATGCCCGCAAAGCCCTCTCTGAGCCCTCCATTTGCGACTCCGACGACACGGTCGCTGGAATCCAGAATTGGCGCTCCAGAGTGTCCGGGTAAGAGGTTACCCTGTAGGTTGAGCACGTTGATCAGGTGGTTCGGACTCCGACGCTCCAGGAGGAAGGAGAGGGGCGTAGGCGGAACAAGGTCTTTCAGTGGTTTCAGTGGCGGCTTGCGTAAAGTGAGGGTCGTTTCGAGGTTGCTAATGCCGTAGGGATGACCATAGACCTTGACCGTCGCGAGAAGTTCCCACGCGATGGGGGGTGCCGACTCAAGCCCGACATCCACTATTTCAAGCTGCGGCGAAGAGAGAAGCGCCACGTCGTGGTCAATATCAGTCTTCACAACATTCAGGGGCTGGTCGAGAACTAGCCCCTTACGGCTGCTCGCCATCACACGCTGACAATCTATGACTCCATGCAGTGCCGTAATGAGCCCTTTGGTCCCGCGCACCTGAAAGCCGGTCTGCGACCTCTGGGTAGGCTGGTGTGCACAGTCGAACATCTTGATGAGGTAGATGTGCTCCTCCTGTGCTCGTGCATGTGTTGCGAGCAAGAGGAGCGACACCAAAAGATTTATGCCTCTGAATAGTGTTAGGTTAACTCTCATTCAGCAAATAGTGTGGTTGCGCACGCGGCCTACCTTGCTCAATCCTTTATTGCTCGAAGGCTTTCTTTGTCTCGACAGCGCGGTTGAGGAACTGACTCAAAAGCTCTGCCGTCCTCCTGCCGGGTTCTTCCAAATGTACTATGACCACCGAGTTTGTTCTATTGATAACATCATTAACCACATCGGCGAAGGCTAGTATTGTTAAGAGAAGGAAAGCTATTTGTATTTTGCGCATGCACGGTCAACCTCCCTTTGGAGACATTCATAACTCTTACAAGACCTTGCTAAGTTGGCGAGCCTGTTATTACTCCCGGATGCCATCTCTCGTCTGAGTTCGTCCTCATCTTCGGCATTCCTTAGACGCATGCACTCCTGTAACGAGGCAGTGAAAAGGATTGTATCCCTATGACTACTCTGCCTTTCCGCTGAGACTTCATGTTTCGTTACCGGGGTAGAGAGAGTCGTCCCTTTCTCCCTTTTCCGGGTGGACTTGGCCGCGCCGGGTGTTGACGGCACGGTGCTTACCTCTCGGTCGCCGGGTGGATTGATGTCTGTTGGCTCTTGGACAGGTGTTGCGGCAGGCTCGGGCGGCGGGTATATCGAGTCGAAAACTCGCGTAGTTATGTCCTTCGCCGAGAGGCCGGTTTCCTTCCACTCTTCCACATAGATGTTAGTCCGTGCACTCAACCAGCCGTTCGCGCGGGCGTACACGCCGACAGAGGCGCCGCAGGCGAGCCCTACTACCATGCACATGATCGGCAGAGGGTTCATCAAAACAGGTAACGACTTCCGGCCTTTGCGCGCTTGCGGCTTATCTGCGCCCGCCTCCGGTGGATCGTCCTGCTCCTGATCAGAATCGGCTGGACGGAGTCCGGCCAGCGCGCTCGAAATGCTCACCACAACGGCTACTAAGCTCGCTAAAATAGTTTGAATGACTGGTGAAACCGACAAGCCCACAAGCCAACCGAGACCCATCCCGCTCAAAAGCAGACAAAAGCTGTTGAAGGCAATGCGTCCTGTATCTTTTCTGCGGGTCATACTTTGTTCTAGAGAAACTAAAGAGACTATCTAGGTAAGCCGGCTTGGGTGCTTTCTAAAGATTGCGGAGAGGACCGGCGAAGAGGGCTGGCGGGCGGGAAGGTCGCTAACCAGACCGGTAAATAGCTGAAGCCGCAGAATTGTATCTGCGGCTCCATAAGCAGTCAATTTATTTCGTCGTCGCTCTAGATCGCTTAAGGGAAACCGGGGACGGCCACCCTTTGTCGCTGTGTCGGCGGCACACCAGACTTGGCCTCTGAGACTCTGGAAAGATAAAAAGGCGACCCATATATCGGAGAATGGTATTACGAAGCCTCTAGAGGGCATTTACAGCTCTCCAGAGGCTTCGTGTAAGTCTATCCACAGGCCGTTTGAGTTACCTGCCAATTAATTATTACTTTTAGGCGTAACTTTTGGTTACCAACTTTATTCCCGAAGGACAGTTTTCAAGCATGAAAACTTCAGCGCATCAGAGTCGCATCAGAGGCGCATGGGCATGACGATGTATTTGTAATCGTAGTCGGTGTCGGAGGCGAGGCGGAGTTGCGCCTGTGAGTTTCCGTCCTTGAACTCGAAGGCGACCTGTCCGTCGCTGGCGACGCTGAGGAAGTCTTGTAGATATTGGGCGTTGAAACCGATCTCGGTCTCCTCGCCCGCATATTCGGTGGAGACGCTTTCGCGCGCTTCGCCTTCCTCGGCTGTCTGCGAACTGATGTGCAGGTTATTGTCGGCGAGATGGAATTTGATGGCGTGCGAGCGGTCGTCGGCCATGAGGGCGACGCGGCGTATGGCCTGACCGAGTGCCGCGCTGTCGAACAGTGCGGACTTGTCGTTGTTTTTCGGGATGACCATGTCGTAGTTCGGGAACTGGCCGGTGAGCGTGCGCGAGATCAGGAGCCGGGAGCCGACTTCAAAGTAGATGTGGTTGTCGTCGGTGGCGAGGCCGATTTCGCCTTCGTAGCCCGCTGTGAGTTTGGTCAGTTCGGCGAGGGTTTTTCGTGGAATCAGCGCGTCGAGAGTTTCGGTCGGGGCTTTTTCGCCCAAATCTTTGCGTTCGATGTAGGCGAGACGGTGGCCGTCGGTCGTGATCATGCGCCCGCCGGTTTTGTCGAGGATGAACTTCGCGCCCGAAAGCGTGTAGCGCGACTCTTCGAGCGTGATGGCGAAGATGGTGCGGTCAATGAAAGTTTTGAAGATGCTGGCGGGCAGTTTGATTGACGAAGCGCGGAAATTCGGAATTTCGGGGAACGTGTCGCGCTCCACGCCGGCGATGCGGAAATTAGAACGTTCGCACTTCACGCTCGCCCAGTTGTTTTCGTCCTTGCGGAAGTTGACGGGCGCGTCCGGCAGCACGCGCGCGATCTCGAAGAGTTTGCGCGCGCTGACGCACATCGAGCCGGAGGTCTTGATGTCGGCTTCGGCCTCGCAACGCAGCGTGGCGTCGAGGTCTGTGCCGATGAGACGAATCGCGTTTTCGCCGACCGACTCGATGAGGATGTTCGAGAGCACCGGAATCGTGTTCTTACGCTCGACGATGCCCTGCACAAACCCTAGCTCTTTTTGCAGAGCGTTCTTATTAATGCTGAATTCCATCTACTGTCTCCTCTAAGAAATTGCTAACAGAAAGTTCTGCTGTCTAAACGTTTTTTCAAAACGCGCCTTTTCCTACTTATACTAATTTAATACCTTGTTTATATATCTAGTAGTAGTAGTAGGGCCTGTGGAAATGTGGAAAAGTCACTTTATTGTTGTGTCCAAAGGAATTGTTTTCCACAGCCCCTGTGGAAAACGCTGTGGATAACTTTGCCGAATTGTGGAAAAAGTGATTTTAGCAAAAGTTTTCCACATTTCCACAGCCCCTATTATTGCGGTGCCTGTGGAAATGTGGAAAACTCCGAGTCAAATATAAGCATATAAACGGGTTATCGTATATCCGTACTGTGGAAAACTTTTTGACCCAAAAGTGGGCTAACTACTTGGAAAGACTATCCATAAGCTCGCTCACGACCCTGTGGAAATTTTGATCGGCCGCGACGAGCGCATTTATCTTGTCTACGGAGTGAATCACGGTCGTGTGATGCTTGCCGCCGAACTCCCTGCCGATCTCCGGGAAGCTTGTTTTGGTCAGACGCTTGCACAAGTACATCGCCACCTGGCGCGGCACTGCGATCTGCCGCGCGTTGTTCTTGGACTTCAATTCCTCGACCCGCAGACGGTAATGCGAAGCCACCGTGCGCTGAATCTGCTCGATGGTGACGCCGACGGGTTGGTCTGCGTCGGCGATGTTGCGAATCGCGTCCTGCGCCAGCATCTTCGTGATGGGCAGACCGCGTAAGGAGGCGATGGCGACGAGGCGCACGAGCGAGCCTTCGAGTTCGCGTATGTTGCTTTTAACTTTCCCGGCGATGAAGAAAGCCACATCGTCCGGCAGCGTCACGCCGTCCAAATCGGCTTTGCGTTTGAGGATGGCGACTTTCGTTTCGAGGTCGGGCGGCTCCATGTCCGCGATCAAGCCCCACTCGAAACGCGAGTGGAGGCGTTCTTCGAGCGTCGGAATCTCGCGCGGCGGGCAGTCTGAAGTGATGACGATCTGCTTCTGGCCGTCGTAGAGCGCGTTGAAAGTGTGAAAAAACTCCTCCTGCGTACGCTCTTTGCCCGCCATGAACTGGATGTCGTCCATTAAAAGCACGTCAATCGAGCGATACTTCTCGCGAAACGTCTGCGTCTTGTCATAACGAATCGCGTTGATCAGTTCGTTCATGAACTTTTCAGCCGAAATATAGGACAGGCGCAGATATTTGTTGCGCTGCTTGATGGAATGTCCGACCGCGTGCATCAGGTGGGTTTTGCCAAGTCCCACGCCGCCATAGATATAGAGCGGATTGTAGGTCTTCCCCGGCGCTTCCGCGACCGCGAGCGACGCGGCGTGCGCGAATTGATTGCACGAGCCGACGACGAAGGTTTGAAAAGAGCATTTCGGGTTGAGCGAGAGTTCGAGCGGCTCTATGTCCACGAAATTCGTCGCGCTCGGAGCCAACCCGTCTGATTCCGCCGCTTCCAGCAGCGAAAAGAGGCTCGACGTTTTATTGCCGCCGTTCTCCGCGCTCTTGGAAGGCGCGCTGAAAGCCGCATCTTCCTCATTATCTTTGCTCACGCCCAAGCCGGACGGAGCCGCCGTTGCGTCGTCAACCGCCCAGTCAACGTGGTAGGTGGAAAGATTCAACTCTTTGAGCGAAGCGTCAATCACGTCCGAGTAGTTGGAACTCACCCAATCCTTCACCACCTGATTCGGCGCGCGCAGGTGCAGGACGCGCCCCGCATCGTCGCAGCCATCGAACTGAATCGAACGAAACCAGGTCTCGAAACTTTGGTGATTGAGCCGTTTTTCCACGGCCTGTAAAAGGTTGTTCCAAACTCTGTTTTCGATAGCTGTGCTCATCGCTTTGCCCGTTCCACTCTAGATTTGACTTGACCAACCGCATTCCAATTGAATCAAAACCGTGCAATCGCTAATTTCGACCTGCTCAAGCACTCCTTTGAATCAAGCAACGGAAAATGTTGCAATAGCACCCTTTTGAACTTCTTTTCTGACTCTTTACTTGAAGGTTTTCCACAGGTTTTCCACAGCCTGTGGAAAACCTTTCAGTACTTAAAGTGATGCTTTAAGTATTTATTTATCAAGTAGTTACGGGGATT
>DASYMM010000545.1:0-5503 GCA_036009085.1 Pyrinomonadaceae bacterium
CTTTCATTCATCGTTCCGCGTTCCTACTTCATCATTTATCTTTTCTTTCTCCCCTGTCATAATCTCGTGCGTTCGGACGGTCTCCCCGGCTCGGCCGAAAATCCTTGAGTCGTTATTTCGAGAAGGACATTCGAGACATGAAGTTCCCCCGGTCTGTGCGCTCCTGCGGCGCGTCGCTCGCCGTCTCCCTGTTGCTGTCGCCCGTCGCAAGCGCGCAGCGTCCCGCCAAACCGCCCGCCACCGCCCCAACTACACGCACAACGACAGCCGCCGCCGCTTCCGCCGCGAACGAGAGAACGCCTGCGGCGACCTTCGACACGCTGCTCTCGGCGGACGCTTACGGCGTCTATGCGGAGGTGCGGATGGTCGGGCGGCAGGCTGCTTCGCAGGAGATCGCGCAGTTGATCGCGCCGCTCACACTCGGCGGCGGCGCGCCCCCCGAATTGTTGAATCTCTACGAGTTCATCAAGGCGAACGCCGAGCCGCTGACGGAGGCGCGTTTGATGTTCGCCACGATGCCCGTGCGCGCGGGGCTGCCCGAAGTTCTGGTCGCCGTCGAGATGCCTTCGGTTGAAGAGGCGCGAAAATTTTTGCCGGAACTGAAACAGTTCATCGCCGTGAACGTCGCGCCGCAACCGTCCGGCGCAACGACGGCCACGCTCAGAGGCGCATCGCCGGAAGAGGGAGCGAACGCCGGCAACCGCAGGGGCAGACGCCGCGCGCGGGCAAACACAACCGAGGCGAGCGCGCGTGTGGACGCCTCGAAGCCGCCCGCCGCGCCGCCGTTTCAAGTGAAGCGTTCGGGACAGATCATCGCGATGAGCAACGACGCGTTCACGTTTAAGAACCTACGCGGCGCGCGCGATCAAGCGTTGCTCGTTGACGAGCCGGGTTTTCAGTCCGCGCGCACGCGCTTTGGCACCGACACGATCTTCGTCTATTTCAACACCGTGCGCATGTTCGGCAGCACGAAGGCGAAGCAGGAAGCGTATGAGAAGGAGTACCGGCGACAGGAGGAATTAGCGCAGGCGGAAGCGCGGAAACGCGGCGACGCGGCGAACGCCGACACGGTGAGCGTCGGACGGGACATCGCAGACGATCAGATCGTCAATACGAACGGCAACTCGAACAGCGCCGTCGTATCGAACAGTAACACCAGAGTCCGCACGGGCACGAACGCCAACATCGCTTCGCCGGAAGACGAAGCGCCACCGCCGCCGCCCGCCACGCCGGAAGCGACGCCTTCGCCGAAGAGCGAGAAGGAGTTGCAGGAAGAACGCCAGCGCGAGCAGTCGCGCCAGTTCGCGCAGACGTTGGGGTCGCTCGTTTTCGGAGAGGGGCCGATGGGTAGTGTTTCAGCCTGGCCGGAGTCCATCGGCGTCGGCGCGTCGCTCGAAGCCGACTCGGTCGTCGTGCGCGGCCTCTTCGTCAACCTCGCGGACGACCAGCCCTTGCGCCCGATTCCCTTTCTGCCCGTCGTGCTCTCCGGCCCCTCCATCGCGGCGGAAGCCCCCGCCGTCTTGCCCTCCGACACGGACATCTTCCTCACCGTCTCGCTCGACCTGCCGCAGATGTACGACTATCTCGCCTCGATGATGAAGATCATAGACCTCACCGCCAAGAGCGACGAAGGGAAAGGCGGGTTTGAGGAGCAACTCACGACGTTTGAGAAGACGAACAACTTTCGCATCAAAGAAGAACTGCTCGCCGCGCTCGGCAACGAGATCGCCATCGGCCTGCCGGCCACCATGCTCGGCGTGCGTTCCGGCAAGAGAGCCGGGGACGGCGCGGGTATCTCCTCGTTCACCAGCCCCATCGCCGTCATCGCTTTGAACGACAAAAAAGCCTTGCAGGAGCTTCTGCCGCGCGTCCTCAGGGCGGTCGGTTTCGCGGGCGCGACCGAGGAGAGCATCATCGAGAAGCACGGCGGCGTGGAAGTGCTCACCTTCTCGAACGGCACGCTCGCCTTCATTGATCGCTTCCTCGTCAGCACAACCGACGCGGAGACGATGCGCCGCATCACGGAGGCTTACAACAACGGCGAGACGCTCGCCAACAACGAACGCTTCCGCGACTCGACAAGCTGGCAAGCCAAACAGGCCGTCGGTCAGATTTATGTCTCGAACGAGATGTTGAAAGGCATGTTCGAGGATGTCGCGAAAGCCGTCACCGACATTGAAGACGAATCCATCCGCGCCTACCTCCTACGGCTCGATCCAGACCCCGGCTCCATCACGCTCTCGGCCACACGCGAGTCGAACGGGCTGATGCACGAGCTTCACCTGCCGAAGAACCTGCTCTCGCTGCTGACGGCCAGCGACCTCATCAACCGGGAACTCTCCACGCTGCGCGGCAACGAAGCGCAGGCGAAATGGAAACTGCGTATGCTGCATAGCGCAGAGGAGGAGCACAAAGAGAGCACAGGCCATTACGGCACGCTCGAAGAACTCAAAGCGGCAGGCCGTCTGAACGAAGAGCACGAGACGATGGAGTTGGAAAACTACGAAATCCGGCTCTCCGTCTCGGGCGACAAGTTTGAAGCCACCGCCACGCCCAAAGCCTATCCCAAACTCGGACGCCGCTCCTACTACATAGACCACACAGGCTCCCTGCGCGGCAGCGACACGGGCGGCAAACCCGCCTCCGTCTCCGACCCGCCCGTTGACTTCTGAAAGCAGTGACGAGTGACAAGTTAAAAACAGGTTTCAGGTTTCAGGTTAGAGGCTCTCTGTTTTTTAACTCGTCACCTGTCGCCTGTCACTTGTCACCGTTTCTTTTGTTTTTTATCTGACTTGTCACTCGTCACTTGTCACTCGTCACTGTTTTTAATCAATTCGTCTCTCTGGAGGCGCAAGCAAATCTGCTTCGCACGTTCTTTTCTATAGCGCTGGCAGCAAAGCCACAATTTATTTCGGAGGCTGATATGAGATTCAAACTTTTCGTCGTCGCCCTGCTCGTCCTCTCCCTCAACGTACAGGCGCAACAAACGCGCCCCTCGCGCCGCGCGGAACGCCGCAGCATCGCCAACGCGGCGGCCATCGTCGCCGACGCTCCCCCTGCGCGCGTGCAGGACGTGCGCGACACGTCGCAGCGCGGGAGCGTCGCGGGGCAGAGCTTGCCCATTCGCCGCGTTATTCTCTATAGCAACGGCGTCGCCTACATCGAGCGGCGCGGCATGGTGTCGGGGCACGCGGAAGTCAATCTCTCGTTCAAACAATCGCAGGTGGACGACGTTTTGAAGTCCATGATCGTGCTCGACCTCGGGCAAGGGCGCATCGGCGCGGTGAGCTACAACTCGTCCGCGCCGCCTTCCGCGCGCATCGCGGACATTCCCTTCTCCGTCGCTTCCGCCACGCAGTCGAGCGGGCTGGCCGGAGTGCTCGGCCAACTGCAAGGCGCGCGCGTCGTCGTCACCACCGCGAATCGCACCGCCACCGGCTCGATCCTCACCGTCGAAGAACGCCGCTCGCAGATTGACGCGGACAAACCCGCGCTCGTCACGCACGCGCTCGTCATCGCCTCGGAGAACGGCGAGCTATCGAGTTTTGAACTCGCAGAGGTGCGTTCGGTGAAATTGATTGATGAAGGCACGCGGCGCGACATCGCGGAGTTTGCCAGCGCGACCGCCGCCGCGCGTCGCCGCGATGCGAAGACCATCGTGGTCACTTCGGACGGCGAAGGGCAACGCGAGATGCTCGTCAGCTACACGGTCGCCGCGCCGATCTGGAAGACGACCTACCGCGTCGTGCTCGATGCGGCGGGCAAGCCCTTCTTTCAAGGTTGGGCGATTGTTGACAACGTGAGCGAAGAGGATTGGAACGCAGTGCAACTCTCGCTCATCTCCGGCACGCCCGTCTCCTTCATACAGCCCATCCAACAACCCTTCTATCGCTACCGCCCGGTCATTCCGATGCCCGGAAACCTGAGTCTCAACCCGCAGGTTTATGAACCGGATGAAGGCGTGGGCGTGGGCGGAGGGAGCGGAGGGAGCGGCATGGGGGGCGCGCCAATCCCGACACAATCTGCCGACGAGCCTCCGCCCCCGCCCTCGCCGCGTTCTAAGTTGCAGGCGTCCATGCGCGCACGCGGCGCACGCAGCGAGGCCGAACAGAAACAGGACTTGCTGCTTCGTCAACAAGCGAACAGCGTGAACAACCTCAACCTCCTCGTTGACGGCACTTCCACCGACACCGGACAAGGCTCTCTGAGCGCGGCCATCACGGGCGAGTCCTCCGGCATCGCGGCGGCGGCTGAGGGCAGCGAAGTGGGCGACCTGTTCGAGTACCAGATCGCGCAGCCCGTCACCGTCAAACGCGACCGCTCCGCGCTCATCCCGATCTTGCAGACGCGCATGGAAGGCGCGCGCGTCTCCATCTTCAACGAAGCCATCCGACGCGAACGCCCCATGAGCGGCATGCTCTTGAAAAACACTTCCACGCTCACGCTCGAAGACGGCGCAATGACGATCATTGACGGCAACGCCTACGCGGGCGAAGCCCTCATGGAACGCCTCAAGCCCGCCGAGCAGCGGCTCATCTCCTTTGCGCTCGACCTCGGCACGCTCGTCAACGTCCGCATGAAAGAGGATCGCGCGCCCGCCTATCTCGTACGCATCCTGAACGGCGTCTTTCAAGCGCACTATCACCGGCAGGACAAGAAGACCTACTCGCTCGCCAACCAGACCGACCACACGCGCATCCTCTACGTCGAGCATCCGGTCAGGCCGGGTTGGGAGTTGGACGAGAAGGAGACGCCGAAGCCCGAAGGCCGCAGCGCGCGCTACTATCGTTTCCGCGTCGAACTCAAGCCGCACGAGCGCGCCGAGTTGACCGTCACCGAGCGTCAGCCGCTCATAGACACCTTCGCGCTCACCAACGTCACGTCCGATCAACTCACCCTCTTCGTCTCGCGCAAATACATTGATGACGCCACGCGCGCCGCGCTCCAAAAGATCGTCGAGATCAAGAGCCGCATCGCCGAAATAGACGCGCGCCTGCAAGCGATAGACACGGAGATCACGGAGATCGGCGAAGACCAGACGCGCCTGCGCGAAAACATCGAAACGCTCTCCCAGACCGCCGAAGCCAAACAACTCATCGCCCGCTACGTCGCCAAGGCCGACCAGCAGGAGACGCGCATCGAACAACTCACCAAGGAGCGGCAAACCGCCAACGAGGAACGCGGGCGGCTCCAACCGCAACTTGACGCAGCCATCCGCGCCCTCTCCTACAACCGCGACCTGACCGAGTTAACGAAGCAAGGGACGAGGAATGAGGGATGAATCAGACGAAGCACTCACCACCGCAGACACAGAGGACACAGAGGACGCACAGAGAGTTGAATGTCTTCCTCTGTGCTCTCTCTGTGCTCTCTCTGTGTCTGCGGTGGTGAGCGCCTTGAAGGTTTAACCGCACTAAAAAAGAGGACGGCTGAGGAATATTCCTCAGCCGTCCTCTTTTGCTGTCCGTCGTTTTAGCTGCCCGGTTTACTTCGTCAACTCGTC
>DASYMM010000546.1:0-9040 GCA_036009085.1 Pyrinomonadaceae bacterium
AAGGGATAAGACCCGCCTCAAGTGGTAACTCAATGGGAGCGGCTTTGCGTCTCGACGCGCCGCTCCCTTTGCCGATCATGGTTGATTAGTTGCTATAATCCACACCCGAACGTGACTGGAACATTCATTCGCCTATGTCAACTACCGCAATTACACAAACAGAGACTTTCGAGATCGGGGGGCGCACATTCAGTTCGCGCCTGATCATCGGCACGGGCAAGTATCGCAGCTTCGAGGAGATGAAGGCGGCGCATCGCGCGTCGGGCGCGGAGATGGTGACGGTGGCCGTGCGCCGCGTGCCGCTCGACCGCAGCAGCGAATCCTTCCTCGACCATCTCGACCCCGCGCTCGCCATCCTCCCAAACACCGCCGGGTGCTACACGGCGGAAGAGGCCATCCGCACCGCGCGCCTCGCACGCGAAGCCCTGAACACGGATTTGATCAAACTCGAAGTCATCGGCGACCAGACCACGCTCTTTCCCGACAACGAGCAGACGCTCGAAGCGGCGCGCGTCTTGGTTAAAGAGGGCTTCACGGTGCTGCCGTATTTCACGGACGATCTGATCATGGCGAAGAAGTTGCTGGACGCCGGTTGTGCCGCCGTGATGCCGCTCGCCGCGCCCATCGGTTCCGGCCTCGGCGTGCAAAATCCCGCGAACCTTTTGATCATGCGCGAGCAGTTGCCGGAGGCGACGATCATCGTGGACGCGGGCGTCGGCACGGCGAGCGACGCGGCTATTGCGATGGAACTCGGCGCGGACGCCGTCTTGATGAACACGGCGATTGCCGAAGCGCGCGACGCGGCGCAGATGGCCGACGCCATGCGCCTCGCCATCCGCGCCGGACGCCTCGCCTATCTCGCGGGACGGATGCCGCGACGCCTCTACGCCAGCGCGTCTAGCCCGCTCGCGGGCGTAGTCAGGTGAACCGCAAGCCGTCTGGTCAGTTGACGATTGACACTTATGAGTAGCGACTCTCCCAAACCCGCATTCAAATCGGTTGAAGTGAAAATCTTCAACCAAATTTACAGCCTGCGCACGAATCGAGAGGTGGAGCACATCCGGCGCATCGCCGGACTCGTGGACGAGCGAATGCGCCTCATCTCGGCGCACACGACGGCGCACGATCTCGCCAAGATCGCCATCTTCGCCGCCCTCAATATCGCCGACGAGTTGAGCGACACGCGCGAGCACTACGAGCGCGAATTCCAAAAACTACTCACGCGCGCCGAGGATGAAAACGGCGCGGAGCCGGAACCCGCAGGGGAACCGGAGCGCGTCGAAGAAACGCCGCGCGTTGAAGAGACGCCGGCTGCGGACGTGCCGAAATCGGAAGAACGCGGCTCGTGGTTTGAAGACATCTTCGACGCGCCCGAATCCGACACCCCCAAAGGCCGCAGCGAACGCCTGAGCAGCAAAATCTCCGCCAAACTCCAAAGCCTCCGCCAGCCCAAAACCGAAACCTCCTTCACTATCGAAGAAGACGATTGAAACAGTGACGAGTGACAAGTGACGAGTGACGAGAATGTTCAAAAGAGTTAAGTGCTTGTGAGCCTTCTGCGTAGAGCATTAAGCATTCTCCGTAATTCACTCAGCAGTTCAAACGCGCTGTCAGCTTGTGCTTGCGTGCAATAGGCTAGTTGAACGGCAATTATCAGTTGTGTGTCTAGCTCCGCGACCGAGCCTTCGGCGTGGGAGATGAATTGTACGAACTCACCCTTGGTATGGCGTGCCTGTCCCTCGGCTAGATTTGAAGGTATCGAGACGGCGGCTCTGCGCATTTGCGAAACAAGCCCAAACTTTTCCTCCGCCGGAAAGACACACGTGATTCGATACACCTGCTTCACTAAAGCGATGCCCTTCTGCCACACGAGCAAATCTTTATAACCGCTTGTCTTTATCTCGTCACTCGTCACTTGTCACTCGTCACTGCTCTCAAGGATTCGACGCTTTAGGGCTGACGCTTGAGACTGTACCGTTGCGACGAAAATCCGTGGCGTTGTTGTTTGTGTCCGAGGCGTTGGGGCTGCGGATGAGGTCGTTCGTTGCGCCGCTGGTGAAAGTGAAGATTGCGCCTTCGCCGTATGTGTTGAAGGGCGCAGCCGGGGGCGCGCCGCCACCCTGATAAGCCAGCCCGTCCAGACGCACCCCGCCCAACTCGATCTTGAACGCGCCCGTCGTGTTGTTCAAATCAAAATTGCCCGCGCTCGCATCGAAGTCCGCCGCGACGCCGAAAGCGTCCGCGCCGTTGGCGATGAGAAAATATCCGTGCGGCGCGATGAGGAATTTACTGCCCGCGCTGTTGGTGAGCGTAACGGATTGCGGAGCGTTGCCGGAGCCTGAGGGGCGGAAGGAGACGACGAGGCCGGTGATGTCGAGCGTGGCGTCGGTCGTGTTGTGAAGCTCTATGAAATCTCTACGCACTTGCGTCGTCGAAGCGGCGAAGGCGACGAGGGCTTCGTTGATGACGACCTGACCGGGAGCGGGGGCTTGCGGCGGCGCGCTCAACGTGACGGTGGCCGCGTTGCTCAAGACGCTCCGCGACTCGTCGCTGGCCGTCGCCGTGATGCGCGCCGTGCCGCTCGTGCGCCCGCCGACGTTCGCGCTGGCGTGGCTTTCGCCCGGCGTGTGTCTGACGGAGTCAACCGTTGCGACCGCCGCGTTGTCGGAAGCGAACGTGATTGAGGAGACGGGGAAGGGCTGGTCGTACTGATCGAACGCCTGCGCCGTGAACTCCTGCGAGCCGCCGACGATGATCGTCGCCGCGACAGGAGACAAGACGAGCCGCGTGAGAACGGCCGGCGGCGGCTTGATCGTCAACGTCGCAGAGGCTTCCCGGCCTCCGGCGCGGGCGCGAATCTGCGCGTCGCCCGCAGACGTGCCGCGCGCCGTCGTCTCCGTCCCGGTCTGCGGCGCGACGGACGCTTTGGATGCGTCGCTCGAATCCCAGATGAACGCGACGTGCGGCACTTCGATTTCAACTCCGTCGCGCAACGCGTAAGCACGCGCGCTGAAATTTTGCGACGCGCCGATCTCAATCGTGGCCGACGGTGGAGAGATCGAGATGCGTGAGATGGGCGGGGAATTGAAGGGCGTGCCGTCGGCGCGCGTGCCGGGCGAGTAAGCGCGCGTTGCCGCATCCGGCGCGAGCGTGTGCGCGTTGAAGTTGCCGCCGGTTGAATCGGGTGCAGCGTCGGGCGAGCGCGTTAGAGATTGATCGGCGGGCGCGGGCGGCGCGTCGGTCGCGGCGGTGCCGTAGCTTTGCGTGGCAATCGTGGTTTCGACGGAGCCCGACGCGAGTTTGAGAGAGACGGTGTCGCCCGCGTCGTTCAGGCCGAGCGATGTGGTCGTGAAGACAGACGCGCCGCCGAAGGCCGGATCGGTGTGCGTGGGCGCGCCGCCTCCGAAGACGACGAGCGCGCCGCCCGCCGCGAGAGACGTGCCCGCGGGTAAGGTGTAGCGTCGGGCGGTCGCATCCGTGACGAAGATACCGGAGATGTCTACAGCCTCACGCGAATAATTGAACAACTCGACGAACTCGTCGTCGTCCGAACTCCGCACGCCGTCGCGGTTCGCGTCGCCTTCGACGGCGAGAGTTGCCGGATCGTCCGGCGGCACGTCCGCAAAAATTTCGTTGACGACGAGCGGCACGCGCACTTCGAGCGACGCTTGATTCGAGACGATGCCGCCCGCGCCGTCAGAGGTTGAAGCCGTGAGCGTGACGGTGCCGATGCCTGTGCCGCGCGCCAGCCCTGCGGCGTTAATCGTTGCGATGAAGGCGTCGCTCGAAGACCAGTCGAAAGTTGCGCCGCTTTGCGGGCGGTCGTCCCTGTCGAAGGCTTGCGCGGTGAATCGGAGGGAGCCGCCGCGATTGACGGAGGCCGCGTGCGGCGCGATTTCCACGCGCGTTATTTTCGGTTGAGGCGCGAGCACGCGGAGCGTCGCGGGTGTGGACTCGACGCCGCGCGCGTTCGCGCGAATCTGCGCCTCGCCCGTCGCGTGCGACTGCGCGATGCCGCTGTTGTCAATCGACGCAACCGTCGCGTCGCTCGTCTGCCAGCGGAAGAGGACGCCGGAAAGTTCGTCGCCGCTTGCGTCGAAGGCGCGTGCCGTGAATTGCTGCTGCGCGCCGCGCTCGATGTCCGCCTGCGCGGGCGCAATTTCGATGCGCGCGATTGGGACGGAGATGTTGAACGGCGTGCCGTCTGTGCGCGTGCCGGGCGAGAAGGTACGCCCGACGGCGGCGGGCGCGGTTTGATGTAGCGTGAAGTCGCCAAGGACATCGGGGGCGCGTGTGAGGGATTGATTGCGGTCGGCGTCGAGGTCGGTTGCGCCGCCGTAAGTCAATTCCTCAATCGTTGCGCCTTGCGGGGAGAGAAGTTTGACGGCGCTGCCGCCGTTCGTTAGAGACAGCCCGCCCGTCGAAGCGGTCTGGACGAGCGCGCCCGCGAAGGCCGTGTGCGCGGGGTCGAACGTTGCAGCCTGCGCGCCGCCGAAGACGACGATTGCCGTGCCGGGCGCGATGATGGTGTCCACAGCGAAAGTGTGGCGCACGGTGTCCGCGTTGTTGCTGCCGCGAACGGTGAGTTGATAGCCGCCGATGTTCAGGTCGGACGTTGAAGCGTTGACGAGTTCGACAAACTCGTCTTGCGTGGAACTGCGCGCGCCGTCGTGGTTGGCGTCGCCCGCCGCGCCGTCGGGCGGGTCGGCGAGAATCTCGTTGATGACGAGCGAGAGCGGAAAGACCGTCAACTGCGCCGTCGCGGAAACGTCGCCGGACGCGGCCTTGATCGTCGCCGTCCCGGCGCGCAAGCCGCGTGCGCGTCCTTCGGCGTCAATCGTGGCGACGCTCTCATCCGTGGAAGTGAACGCGACGGGCGCGTTTGCGATTTCGACGCCATCCGCATCGCGCACGACGGCGACGAAACGCACAGACCTGCCGATGCCTACCGAAGCTGCCGAGGGTTCGAGCGTGATACTCGCGGCGTGGCGCGTGCCTGTGAAAGCGAGCGTCGTAGGGTTGCTCTCGCGCCCGTCCGCGCGCACGTTCAGCGTGACGGTTCCTGCTCCCGCGAGCGAACGCGGAAGCAAGACATGAATTTCGTCCAGACCCGGAAGGCCGTGCGAGGGCAGAACGTTTTCGACGGTCAACACGCGCCCGCCGGTTGTGACGACGACATTCTTCGCGTGCCTGACGCCGGTTGAGAAGAGCGCGAGCCGTCGCGGTTGGTCGTGCTCGTCAACGGGGTCGAAGGGGCTGCGCGTAAAAGTTTCTGCGTCGAGCGCGATGGCTGCGCCGCTCCCGTCGCCGCGTTCCGTGAAGACGCCGGGAGCGGCGGGCAGGACGGAGACGGAGGCGCGCGACTCGTAACCGTCGTGATTGCGCGCGACAACGTGCGCCGTGCCGATTTCGGTTTCAGAGGGGACGACGAAGTTGATCTGCGTGGGCGACGCGTAAAAGAGTTGCGCGCTGCGCCCGTTCACTGTGAGCGACGCGCCGCCGAGCGTCTGCGGAAATGCGCCGCCGGGCAGGGGCTTCGCTCGTATCGCGTCGAGAGCAAGATTGACGCCGCGCGCCACAGCGATCTGATCGGGCGCGATGGTGGTGGTGGCGGCTTGCGCGCCCGCAGGCTCTCTGCCGAAAGATGCGCCGTTGAGGATTTGTAAATCGGGAGAGAAGGGAGTGCGCTCAGGGAGGCGCGCGAGATAGATTTCGGAATTGTTGGCGAGGTCGCTATCGGAAACTGTCTCGCTCAGGGCGCGCGGGAAATTAAAGGCACAGAGCGAGCCGTCTTCGTTGAGCGAGGAGACGACTTCGGCGGTCGCGGCGGCGGGCGCGTTCGTGACGCGGGAGATTTTGTTCTCCGGCAGATCGTAGACGTAAAGCTCGACGCTTGCATCCGAGTTGCCGCCGTTGACGTTGCGGCGGGTGGCGAAGGCGACGCGTGAGCCGTCGCCGCTGATGGTCGGGTGAAGCGGCACGTCTGCGGCGCGTGAGCCGAGCGAGGTGAATTTGCGCGTTTGTCCGTTGCGCCCGTCGTAGAGAAACACTTGCGTCGTGCGCGCTGCCGTCTGCGCGGCATAGACGATGCGCTCGCCGTCGTCGCTCGTCGCGCGCCCGTAGGTGAGGGCGAGACCTTCAACCTCCTGCGCGATGACGCGTGCGGAGCTTTGCGTGCGTTCGTACAACACGAGGTCGCGTTGTGTCGAAGCCTCGTCGCTGCCTGCGCTGCCCGCCGCGCCGTTGTCGCGTATGAAGGCGACGCGCGTTCCGTCGCCGCTGAGCTTGGCGTCTGTTGCGCCGATGACGCCGGACGTGTCGGTGATCTGTGTGGTGCTGCGCGTGTCTGAATCGTAGAGGAAAATTTCGAGATTGGCGTCGGGGTTTGCGCCCGTGAGATCGCGGTTGGAGGCGAAGGCGAGCAGCTTGCCGTCTTTGGAGATGGAGGGCTGGAAGTTTCCGTCGCCGATTCGCCGTGCGGCGTCGCGGGGCGAGGTGTTGGTGATTTGTCTTAGACGCTCGCCGTCGAAGAGAAATATCTCGGAGTTGCCGTCAGGGTTTTCGCCTGTGAGATTTTCGCGGCTGGCGAAGGCGAGGCGCGAGCCGTCGCGTGAGACGGCGGGCGCGGGTGCGCGCGAGGCGGCGATGCCGGTAAAAGTCGCGCCGTCGTTAGTGATGTCTGCGCGGAGAGTGTGGAAGCTTGAGCCGCTGCCGTTCGCGCCGCTCAAATCCCCGGTTGATTCAAAAGCGATGCGCCGCCCGTCGCCGCTGATGGTGGGGTTGAGATTGAGTGTGCGTTCGGGTGTGTGCGTGATACGACGCAGCGACGCGTCGCCCTGCGAGCGCACGCCGGGAGCGACGACGGCGCACAGGCCGAGCGCGAGGGCGACGCACAGGGAAGCGGCGAACAACCTTGTGTGAGATTGCAAGGCGGTGCTCCTGTCGCCGTGTCGCCGGTGAATGACACGTGCGTTAACTTGAGAGAAATTTATTGGAAACGGGTGGGTTTGATGACGAGAGGCGAACTGAGTAAATGCGAGAGGCGCGCATCAGTTCGACTTGACGCGCGGCATTCTACAACTTTCAAAACGAAAAGCAAGAGCGGAAAGACCGTAACCACGAAATCACACGAAACGACACGAATCAAAATCTCTTTAATTTTTTCTTTGCGCCTCCAGCGTGAGGCTTCTCTTCTTTCACAAAGATAAGTCTCACGCTGGAGGCGCAAAGGAAAAGGTGCGTGGTGGTTTGAAGCGGGTTATTAGTAGCGGTTAACCTGCTGCCCGCGTCGTCTCGCGCGCGGCTCCGAATTCCGGCAGAGCCTCGAAGACTTCGAGCGCGTAGCGGACGTTGTTGAACGGGGCGGAGACTTGCACGCCCTGAATCAGGTCGCGCACTTCGAGCAGCGACTCGCGCGCGATCTGCAAGCCTTCGTCGCGCGCCGCTTCTTTGCCGATGTCGGAGGCGCGGCGCATACGCTCCATGATCGAAGGCGTGACGCGTACGCCCGGCACTTCGTTGTGTAGAAACTCCGCGTTGCGGTACGAGACGAGCGGCCAGATGCCCGCGATGACGGGGATACGCACGTGCTCGATCAACTTGAGGAAGTCGCGCAACTGCCCCACGTCGAAGACGGGTTGCGTGATCGCGTATTCCGCGCCCGCTTCCACCTTGTACTCGAAACGCTTGATCTCTTCTTCCAGATTGATCGCGCCGGGATTGACGCCGACGCCGATGCAAAAAGAGGTCGGACAACCAATCGGGTTGTTGCCGAGGTCGAGACCGTGGTTGAGCTTGTTGACCATGTTGGTCAGGCCGATAGAATCAATGTCGAAGACGGCGGTGGCGTCCGGGTACGGCCCCATCTTCGGCGGGTCGCCCGTGATGAGAAGCAGGTTGCGCAGTCCGAGCGCGGCTGCGCCGAGCAGGTCGGACATCATGCCGAGCAGGTTGCGGTCGCGGCAGCAATAGTGGAGCACGGCTTCGAGTCCGATCTCGCGTTCGACTAAAAGGGCTGTGGCCTGTGCGCTCATGCGCGTCTGCGCGCGCGGCCCGTCGGGGATGTTGACGGCGTTGACGCCTGCGGTCTTGAGCAGGCGAATTTGATCGAGCGTCTTCGCCGCGTCGCAGCCTTTCGGCGGGAGTACTTCGACGGTCGTGACAAACTCGCCGTTCACAATCCGCCGCGCCCAGTTGGAACGCTCCTGCATCGGCACGACCTGAATGTCTGCGGGCTGCAACTCTTCGATGCGGACGGGCTGCGCGGGTTTGAACGCGGCGCGAGTTCCGCGCGGGGCGGCGGCGCGCACGGCGTCGGAGATGAGCTTGATGTGCGCGGGCGTCGTGCCGCAGCAACCGCCAATCACTTTCACGCCCGCCTGAATGAGCCGCTTCGCATACTTCGCCATGTACTCCGGCGAGCACATGTAGAATTGCCGCCCTTGCACGTCGCGCGGCAACCCCGCGTTCGGTTGCGCGGACAACTTCTTGTCAGTCACGGTGCGCATCAGTTCGATGGCCGTGAGCACGTCGGCGGGGCCGACGCCGCAGTTGAGGCCGATCACGTCCGCGCCCCATTCGTCGAGCCGCGAGGTGAAGACTTCGGGCGTCGTGCCGTACGAAGTGTTGCCGTCGCTCAGGATCGTCATCTGCGCGACGACGGGCAGGTCGCAGAGTTCGCGCACGGCGCGAAGCGCCTGTCGAATCTCGGAGATGTCGGAGAAAGTTTCGAGGACGAAGAGGTCAACGCCGCCTTCGAGGAGCGCGCCGACTTGTTCTTTGAACATCTCCTTCGCTTCGTCGAAAGACGTGGGGCCGTAAGGCTCTATGCGAAGGCCGAGCGGGCCGATTGCGCCCGCGACGTAGCAGTGTTCGCAGGCGGCCTCGCGTGCGAGTTGCGCCGCCGTGACGTTGATTTTGCGGAGGCTGCCTTCGAGTCCGTATTGCTGCAAGTTGTGCAGCGTCGCGCCGAAGGTGTTCGTCTCGATCACGTCTGCGCCCGCGCGCACGTACTCCTGATGCACCTCGCGCACGAGGTCTG
>DASYMM010000547.1:0-16343 GCA_036009085.1 Pyrinomonadaceae bacterium
TTCCGCGTCTTCCAGTTCGCCTTCGGCGTCGTCGGCCTCGTCAGAGTCGTGATCGTGCGGCACGACGACGGTGCGCGCCTCGAAGGTCGCGTGCGAACGCTCCATGCGCCGCATCTGCCCGATGAAGGCCGCGAGAATCACGACCGCCAAAGCCAACGCTAGATGACCGAAAAAATTCTGCCGGTTCATTGCCTTACCTCTCTACTTCGGAAAGAAACTTGTGTGTGCCGGTTCAGACGCTGTAGTTCGCGCCTTTGAAATTGAAGAGTCGCAGGCGATTGCGATTGCCGCGATATTCGTAGGTGTCGCCGCCCGCGCTGAGGCGTATGCGCCAGCCCGGCGTGATCATCTGCGCGCTCAACTCGTCCGCCGTGCCCGCACCAAACGACGCATCCGCAAAATCCGCATCCTCAACCGAATCTTCTTTAATCTCATCTTCAGTCACGCCGAGCCGCCCCGCGAGATCAATTCTCGCCCTCCGCACAGCGTCCTCCCTACTCATAGCCATACGCTCGACGCTCCTTCAAGGTTTCCCGCTAGTGACCAAAGATACGTGCGGCGCGAGACGCGGTTTCGACCACACCGGGCGACTCCAACTCGCGCACACCTTCGACGCTTCATATTCTGCGCTTACTCGGGGCGATTCGTCAAAAAATTTAAGCGGCAGGTAGCGGTTCAGATGATAGCAATACGCAGTTACATGGAACTTCTGTTTTCTCTGCGCCCCTCTGCGCGTCCTCCGCGTCTGCGGCGGTGAATCTTAGAAGCTGTTTGAGAAGTGTCTCAAAGCCCCGAAGGGGCGAAATGTAAAAGCCTGTGGCAACGCCACAGGAATCGCGTCGGCATCAGGCCAAGCCCTGTCAGGGCGGAATAATCTATGCCGCCCTGTCAGGGCTTCTCATCAAGGGCGACCCTTGCTCCGGCGCGATGCGCCGGGCTATTGCATGCCGCCCCTTCGGGGCTTTTCAAACAGCTTCTTAGTAAACCAAACACTCACCGCAGAGGCGCAGCGCAATGCCGCATGAGGGGGCGCAGAGAGCTTCATCGGATTAAGTTAAAAGCGGCGGAGTCTTTTGCACTCCGCCGCCACTGACACGAATCTTTTGAAACGCGTCGTTAGCAGTCCGAATAGTCAATCGTGAAGAACGAGGTGCGACAGCCACCGCTGCCGCCGCCGCAGTAACAGGTGATGATCTTCCACCCGCACGCGGTCGTCATCGAGGCGTCGGTGTAGTAGGTGTACTCAATCGTCTGCGAAGGGCAGGCGGTCGCGTTTGCCGCCGCCTTCGTGGATGCGCCCGCTTTCGGTGGCTGCGCGAGCACAAGGCTGAACGCGATCATGGTCAAAACGAGGCTGATGGCTAACAGGAAGCGATGGCTGATGACTCTTTTAACGTGGGTAGACATGTCTGATTCTCCTTTGCGGATTCAGTCGCCTGCCGTTTTGAGCGGCGGGGCTGAGGCTAGAGACGTGAGGCCGGTGAAAGCATTGAGGGTGCGCGCCGGCGGGAAGTGAATCAGGGAACGAGCCAACTCTATGCCTGTCAGTAGGTCGTGTCAAGAGCGTGAGAAACCCGTCTGGTTTGACGCGTGAGGCTTGCGTGAGAGACGGCATTTGCCGCTGTTTGGAGTCGAAAATTTTACCGACTCTCAGACTAAATCGCCGCAGAGATGTTGGAGCAAACCCGCGACGACGATGGCCGCCGTCTCCGCGCGCAAGGTTCGACCACCGAACGTGACGGCGTGCCATCCGGCGGCGACCGCCAGCGCGATCTCCGCGTCGTCCCAACCGCCCTCCGAGCCGACGAGCGCGGTCAACTTCACGGGGCGCGCCGGCCACCCGGCGAATGTCTCAACCAGACCGCGCCCGCCCCGCTCCGTAAAAAACAGACGCCGCGCCGCGCCTTCATCCGCGCCTTCGCCCGCCGCTTGTGCCGCCTCCGTCTCTGCTTCAATCAGCGTTTGAAACGCGACGGGCGCGCACACTTCCGGCAGGCGCGCACGCCCCGACTGCTTGGCCGCTTCAAGCGCGAGCCGTCGCCAGCGCGCGACACGCTCCGTCGCCTCGCGCCCTTCACGCTGTAAACGCACGTCGGCGCGCTTCGTCTCGACCGGCACGATGCGGCATGCGCCCAACTCCGTCGCTTTCTGCACGACGAGATCAAACTTATCCCCCTTCAACAACGCCACCGCGAGCGTCAGATCAAGCGGCGACTCCGCGCGCTCCGGCTCCACCCGCCCGCGCACTTCGAGCGTCGCCGTCTCTGCCGCCGCACGCCCGCGTCCCGCCGCCGCCGTGTCGCCCCCGACGACGCAAGCGTATTCGCGCCCCTCGCCGTCGAACACGAAAGCCTCTTCGCCCGCCCTGAGCCTGAGCACGTTGCGCAAGTGCAGCGTCTCCTCGCGCGTGAGCGCAACGCTCGCGCCGTCGGGCGCAAACGCTTCGGGCGGGGCATAGAAACGGCGTCGCATAAGAGTCTGGAGTCTGGAGTCTGGAGTCTGAAGTCAAAAACAGGGCTTCGACTTTAGACTCCAGACTTAAATCACGATGGCTACCCATTCGCCGTCGGCGACCGTCTCGGTGTCGGCGATGCCGAGTTCGGCGAGGCGCGTGCGGACGGCGGCGGCCTGTGTGTCGAGTATGCCGGAGAGAATTAGTCGGCCACACGTCGCGGCGATGAGCGCGGGCAGCAGCGGCAGGATCACGTCGGCGGTCAGGTTGGCGCAGACGCAATCGAACGATGCGCCCGCCTCTTCAATCGTGCCCACGCGAAAGTTGATTTGCGCGGCGACGCCGTTGAGCAGCGCGTTCTCCCGCGCGATCTCGACGGCCTCGGCGTCCGTGTCGCAGGCTTCGATGCGCGCGTGCGCGTCGAGTTTCGCGGCGGCGATGGCGAGTATGCCCGTGCCCGTGCCGACATCGAGGAGACTCCCGCCACCGTCCGTGAAATATCGTTCGAGCGCGGCGAGGCAGAGGCGCGTCGTCTCGTGCGTGCCCGTGCCGAAGGCCATCCCCGGCTCGATGCGGATCACGATGCGTCCCGGCTTGCTTTCGACTTCGCTCCACGGCGGCGCGACGACGAACCGCGCGCCCACCTCGACCGGCTGCCAACTCTTCTTCCACTCGCCGAGCCAATCGCGCGCCTCAACCTCGCGCAACTCCATCTCGCGCACGCACGCAGACGGCAGCGCGTAAATCCTCAGCGCATCCAGCACGAAGGCACGCAACCGTTCGCGCTCCGGCGCGTCGGCGAAGTACCCGGCGACGCACAACGTCTCCGCCTCTCCCGACGCCGTCGCCTCCGTCTCCGTCCCCAACGCCCCCGCCTCCATCAACGCATACTCCGCCGCCTCCACCGCCGCGCGCTCAACCTTTAACTCAACTGCATACCACATAGCTTGAGGAATTGCGGATTTCGGATTGCGGAATGCGGATTGAAAGCACTGACTTGTTTTCTAATCCGCATTCCGCAATCCGAAATCCGCAATCATTTCTCCTGGATTCCCATTTCGTTCAAGGCGCGTTCGCTGTTGCGCCAGTCTTCCTGGACTTTGACGAAGAGTTCGAGGTGCGCGCGGTGGCCGAGGAGGTGTTCGATGTCGTGGCGGGCTTTGGTGCCGATCTCTTTGATGCGTTCTCCGGCGCGACCGATGATGATGGCTTTTTGCGAGGCGCGTTCGACGTAGATGATGCAGTTGATGCGCGTGAAATCTTCGCGCTCCTCGTCGAAGCGTTCGGTCAGGACAGCCGTGACGTAAGGGATTTCGTCGCCCGTCGTCTGCAAAATCTTCTCGCGCACGATCTCCGCGCAGAGCGCGCGCATGGATTGATCGGTCAGTTCGTCTTCGGCGAAGAGCGCGTCCTGTTCGGGCAAGTGCTTGATGACTTCGGCGAGCAGTTTATCAACCATGTCGCCCGTGCGCGCGGAGAGCGGCACGATCTCGCGCCAGTCGTACTCGCCCGCGTACCACTGCATGAGCGGCAGGAGTTTCGCCTTGTCGTCCACGCGGTCAACTTTATTTAAGAGCAGCAGCGCGGGCTTGCCCGTCTGTCTGACGAGATCGAGCACGAAGCGGTCGCCGTTGCCGGTCGGCACGCTTGCGTCGCGCATCAGGAGCACGAGGTCAACGCCTTCGAGCGCGTCATGCACGGCGGCCATCATGCGCCGGTTGAGCAGGTAGCCGGGCTGGTGGACGCCGGGCGTGTCAACCAAAACGATCTGCCCTTCCGGGCGCGTGATGATGCCCTGAATCTGGTAGCGCGTCGTCTGCGGCTTGTTCGACACCGCCGCGATCTTTTCGCCGACGAGGCGATTCAAGAGCGTTGACTTGCCCGCGTTCGGTCGCCCGACGAGCGCGACGTACCCGCTCCTGTAATTTGCTTCTTCAGACATTACGGAAAACTTTCGTCGCCTACTTTACTTCTGGAAAGAGAAAAGCTAGTGACGGGTTGAAAACTTAAAACCTGTCTTTCATCTCGTCACTCGTCACCTGTCACTTGTCACTGCTTTTTGGTTCCGAGCGCGATTATCGCACGACGCAGACGCGCGTGACGACAGAGCAGACGCAAATAACGCAACTCGTCCGCGCCTGCTTTCGCGCGTATGACTGAGAGCGCGTCGCGTTTCTCCCCCGCCGTCCAGCGCGCGAGATCGGGGACGAGCGCGAGCACGAGCGCGAAGTTTGAGAAGGCGTGCTCCTGCGCTTCCGTAAACTTCTCGCCGGACGCGCCGAGCGCGCGTTTGACCGCTTTGACGGACGCGTCGCGAATCGCCTGCGCGTCGCCGTCGAACTCCTTCGCCATTCTGCGCCCGACGGCCAGCCCGATGTTTCGTACTTGAAAGCGATCCCATTCGCCCGGCGTCGCCGCGTCGCCCGACTCGTAAACGACGTGGCCGGAGGCGAGTCGGCGGAGCAGTCGCGGCGAGGTGCGATAGTCTTTGCGCGTGGCGAGCTTGCGTTCCTCTGCCGCGACGAGTTGCGCCAACTCCGCGCGCACGGGACGAAAGCCGAGCTTGCGATAGAACCAGAACGCGCCCGACTCGATGCCCTCTTCGTTGCCCGAACCGCCGAGTTGGTACGGGTCAATCGAAAAAACGCCCGCGCCCAGAACTTGTCTGTAGAGCCGCATCAGGCGCGCGTAAGCCCAGGCCGATTCGCCGTCGCGGAAAGTGTAAAAAAGATTGAGGCCGATCTCGACGCGCTCGAACAAAGACAGCCCTTCGTGATAACCCATCGGCACGCCGTTCTTGAAAAATATTCCCGCGTGATAAGCGAGCAGCGGCAGGCGTCTTTCAGGCCGCACGCCCCACAGGAAAATCTCCAAGCCCCGCCCCGCGTCGGCGCGCAAGACGCGCGACGGGTCGCCGTGCGTGAAGCCGTGCAACTCACGAAAGCGCACGGCCATCGTGTCGCGCCCCGACGCGAGCAGCCTCTCGCCCTCTGCGCGCGACAGACGCTCGACCGCTAGCTTCTGCTTCGCGTCCAACTCGCGCGCGAGAGACACGTCGCGGCGACCGAGCAAGGGCGCGTCGTGATAAAAAATCTCGCGCGCCGGTCGCCGCATGAGCGTGCGCGTGGCCTTCGACTTGCCGAGTTCCCAACGCACCCACAGCTTGAGCGGTTCAAACAATTCCGCGCGCGCTTTATCGCCGACGGGCAGACGCTCGAATCTTTTGATGAGCCACGCGAGATCGCTTTCGCCCCGGCGACGGGCGGCGCGCAGCCAGTCGAGGAACGGCACGTGCGCGTCAACGTAAGCGTCCTCTTCAAAGAGCGGCAAAAATCTCGGCCACACGACGTTCAAGTGCGCGTGGTCTTCGTAGTCGTCCCAGACGAGCGAGACGCGCGACGGGTGCGCGTGCGCGAGCCAGCGCGTGATGTCGTAACCGAAGATGGCGTCGAAGCCAGTCCCGGCGATGCCGGACACGTCCGGTTGCTCGAAAGGCGTGAGGTCTGCGTCGCCCGCCGCGCCGAGGCGTTCGACGCGCGCCGCGAATGAATTGAGAAATTTTTCCGTGTCCGCCAGAAGCGACGCGCTCTGTGGATACGCGCGCAGGTAGAGCAGAATTTCGTGAAAGCGAATCAACGGCTCCGCTTCGGTAAACCGCCGCCGCGCCGTCTGTTGCAGCACACTTTCCAGACGCGCACGTTCCTGCGCGCCTGTGGGACGCTTCAACGCATCGAGGCGTCCAAGCAGTTGTTGAATTGACTGTGCGGACACTGAACCTTCGCCGCTATCCTTTTTCCTGCGCTAACTCGCCGTTGACTTTCAGTACTTCGAGGGTCATTTCAGCGGAGGCGTAGAGGTCTTTCACGTCGAGCCATTCTTTGACGGTGTGGATGGCGCGCATGCCCGTGCCGAAGTTGGCGCATTCGATGCCGCGCTTGTTGAAGATATTGGCGTCGCAGCCGCCGCCCGAGGCAAGCGTTTCGACTTTCTGGCCGAGACGCGCGGCGGCCTTGTAGACGAGTTGGACGACGCGCGAACTGTCCGGCACGTCCATCGCCGAATATTCGCGCGTGACGTGCGACTCGACGCGCCCTTTCGTCGTCACGCCCGCCACGGTCACTTCCCACTTCGCCGCCGCGTCTTCCAGGCACTTGATCATGTGCGCGGTCTGCGCTTCGAGTTTCTTGTCGTCGAGCGAGCGCGCTTCGCCGCGCAAGAGGACGAAGTTGGTCGTGATGTTCGTCGCCTTGCCGCCTTCGATGACGCCGATGTTGGCGGTGGTTTCGGAGTCTATCCGGCCGAGTTTCATGTTGTGGATGCCTTCGGCGGCGATGCGTATGGCGGAGATGCCTTCTTCGGGCGCGACGCCCGCGTGCGATTCGAGGCCGTAGATTTTGAACTCCATGTGGTCGGCGGAAGGGCCTCTGGTGAAGAGGAAGCCGGGGTCGTCCGAGTCGAAGACGAGACCGTATTTTGATTTCAGCTTCGACGTGTCAACGTGCTTTGCGCCGAGCAGGCCGACTTCTTCGCAGATCGAGAAGACGGCTTCGATGGGCGCGTGCGGGATGTTCTGCTCTTGCAGGCAGCGGATGGTTTCGATGATCACGGCGCAGCCGGATTTGTCGTCGCCGCCGAGCACGGTCGAACCGTCGGAGCGGATGATGTCGCCCTCGACGATGGGCTTGACGCCTTCGCCGGGGACGACGGTGTCCATGTGCGCCGACATCATGATCGTCTCGGCGTCGGGAATCGTGCCGGGGAAGCGCGCGATGACGTTGCCGGAGTTGCCGCCGACTTTGCTTCCAGCGTCGTCAATCTCCACATTCGCGCCCAACTCTTCGCAATACTTCTTGATGCGCTCGGCCACCTCGCGCTCCTTGCGCGAGACGCTGTCAATTTGGACGAGTTCGAGCAGTAAGTTTTTAATGCGCTCCTGATTGATCATGCATGCCTCCGAGGATGAGCAAAAAATTTGTTAGAACTAGATATGAGTTTCGGCTAACACGGCTGCCTCTACGTCGCGCGTGACGGGAACGAGGATGAAGCGGCTCGCGGGAAAGAGATAGTCCTCGCCGGTTTCGTCAATCACGCGCACTTAGTTGCTCCCGGCGGCGTCCGCGTCGGGCAGCACCGGATAAACTTTGCGCCGTTCGAGCGACATTTCGTAGCCGGTATTGTCTATGCAGATGGCGATCATCGAGCCAGCATCTTCGTCGTTCATAAACTTTAATCGAGATAACGTTTGAGCTTCATCTGGCGTTTGCCGATGCCGTGTGCCTCGTGCCAGTGTACCTCCGCTCAACGCATCGTACCATCTTCGAGCCGCACCGTGGCAACACCTTTCAGCTTGCGCCAGCGACCGTGGCCGTAAGTTTTTTGGAGAAAACCGAGGACGCGAATAGAGTGGCGAGCCGCGATAATTTCGATGTCGGCGAACTTGCCGACGACTTGAAAGTTATTCGTCGGCATCGAGTATGTTCCACGAGCGCGTCTTGCCGCCTAAGAACTCTTTTCGTTCAAGGCGTCGAGCGCGCGTTGGAGTTCGTCGCGCTTGGCTTCGAGGGCGGCTTCAGAGGCGTCAGGTGGAACATGGATGGGAGGGGCGATGAGGACGCGCGCGCGGGTGAAGGGATAGGGGACTTGGAAGGCGTCCCAACTCGGCGCGGCGTAGAAACGCCGGGCGTTGACGGTGAAGGGGAGGATGGACGCGCCGGTTTTTTTGGCGAGGAGCACCGCGCCCATTTTGGCGACGTAGCGTGGGCCGCGCGGCCCGTCAATGGTGAACGCGGTCGGGCGGCCTTGCCGCATGAGTTTGACCATCTCGACGAGCGCGCCGACCGCGCCGCGCGAACTTGAGCCGCGCGATGCGCCGTAGCCGAAGCGTTGGATGAAGCGGGCGATGTATTCGCCGTCGAAGCTCTGCGAGGTCATGACGACGATGCCGCGTCGCCGCCAGAAGTAGGTGGCGAGAAAGACGCGGTTATGCCAGAAGGTATAGATCGGTTGCTGCCCGCCCGCAGTCGCCGCCTCCCAGTGCTCCCAGCCTTCGACCTCGAAACGCGTGGTGCGCCCGAAGAGGTTGATGAGCACGTAGAAGGCGAGGTCGGCGGCGCGTATGATGAGGCGTTGTTTGAAAGAATAAGCGTCGAGCGAAGCGAAGCGGTCGGCGCGCGGCGCGGGATTTTTATCGCCGCCGCGCGAAGGCGTCTTTTCGTCACCACGCGAAGGCGTCTTTTCGTCGTCGCGCACGCGTCCCGCGCGGCGCGCGGAAGACGGCTCGCCTTCGGGTTGATCTCGTTTGTCGAGTGAGACTTGCATAGAGTTAAACTGCGGGTCGAACCGCGCGCGAGTCTAGCAGAAACGCGGGCTGTTTTCGATTGGAGGGCGCGCGGCCTACCGGGGTTGCTGCTTTCGCGCGGGCGCGTGTGCTATATTCAGGAAACCTCGTGCCGTTTTGTGACGTACTCGTAAAAAGGAAAGCGTGTCTCCCTCGGGCGCGCTTTTTCCGCGCCTCTCCCCGCAGTTAGTGAAGGGTCTTCGGAATCGGTGATTGATGGATAAACGTCGCATCCTGATCGTGGATAACAATAAAGAACTACGCACGCTCCTGTCGCAGGTGCTCGGCGAGTTCGGCCACGAAGTTGTCGCCACGGGCAACCGCGACGAGGCGCTCGCCCGCGAAGACCTCGAAGACTTCGACCTCATCATCAGCGACCTGACGGAAGACGCGGAAGGCGGCGTGCAAATCCTGAGCGAGATCAAACGCAAACGACTCGTCGTGCCCGTCGTCGTCTCTTCGGAAGACACGCAGCATCCCGGCCTCGTCAAAGCCTTCAAGATGGGCGCGGCCAACTACCTGCGCCGCCCCTACGACAAACAGGAACTTCAATCCATCGTCGAAAAGACGCTCGGCTACAAACTCCGCTTCGTCGAAGACATGAAGGTCGTGCCGTTTGTGCGCGAGCGGATCGAGTTCGAGTTGCCGAGCGATCTCTCTCTGATGAACGGCGTCTTGCATTACCTGCACGAGCGCGCGTCGAAGCTCGGCCTCATCAATCCCGAACGCTCGAATCTCTTCATCGCGCTCGACGAAGCTTTCGTCAACGCCGTCAAACACGGCAACAAGTACGACCAGCGAAAACTCGTCCGCATCACCGCCGACCTGTCGCCGAAGGAAGCGCGCTTCACCATCGAAGACGAAGGCGAGGGCTTCAACGTCAATCAAATTCCAGACCCGCGCGACCCGTCGAACCTGTTCAAGACTTCGGGGCGCGGCGTGCTGTTGATTTACAACATTATGGACGAGGTCGCGTACAATGAGCGCGGCAATCGCCTGACGATGGTGAAACGTCCCGAAGAATCGTTCGACAAAAAACTGATTGACTCGCTCACTCCCGAAGACCACAACGACCGCCGCAGACGCACGCGCCGTCGCCCCGCTAACAGCGGCTGACGCGTTGCCCGCGCCGCCCCGCGCCGTCGTCGCCGATTCGACGCACGACGACAGCGGCAGCGGCGCGCTCTCCGTGCGACAGGCTTGGCGTTGGTGGCTCCCGCCCGCAACCGTCGCGCTCCTCTTTGCAATCTATTTCATAGACCCGTTCGCCGGAGACTGGGACGCGCTCGACTACACGATCAACTCCGTGCGCGGCGAGCCGTCTTCGATGCTCTTCGGGCGCATGCTCTTCATCTTCACGAACCACGCGGCCTACCGCGTCGCCAACGCGCTCTTCGGCTTGCCCGCCGAGCAAGCCTACCTGCTCTTCAAGTACATGGTCGTCGTCGAGACGCCATTTGCCGTCGTCGCCTGCTGGACGCTCGCGCGCGAGTTGTCCGGTTCGGTGCGGGCGGCGACGGTCGCGGCGTTCATGCTCGCGCTCTCGCCCTTCTTCATCGTCTACAGCGGGCAGGCGATGACGGAGACGCCTTCGATTCTGCTGCTCTGCCTTGCGCTCATCACGCACCTGCGCGGCCTGCGCCGGAGGCAGACGTGGCAAGTGCTCGCGGGCGCGGCGTTGCTCGGCCTGTGCGTCAACATACGCGAGCCTGTCGGGTTCTTCGGCGTGTGGCTCCTGCTCGCGCCGCACCTCTGTTACGGTTGGAAACTGAAAAGGCGCGAACTGTTTTTGACCGCCTCGGCGTGCGCCCTCTTTTTAACTTTCGCGCTCGCGCCCTTCGCCCTCTGGTGGCTGCTCGACGTGCGCGGCTATCGCGCCAGCTGGTACGGGTGGGTCGCTTCGATGCGCGCGGAATCGGCGGTGCACCCGGTCAAACTATCGAACCTCGTGCCGTTCCTCGAACTCTTCCTGATCGCCGCGCCCGCCACGCTCCTTGCGCTCCCCTTCGCCCTGCGCCGCGAGTGGCGCGAACGGAAACGTTGGACGCCGATGCTCCTGATCGCGCTCGTCGGCCTCTTCGTCCAATTGATGCTGCTGGCGAACTACAGCACGGTGATCAACGGGCGATACCAGTTGACTGGACTGCCCGGACTCTTTCCCCTCACCGCCGCATACCTCCTGCGTCGCGCGTCGGAGCGCACGCGCGCACGCGGTAGTCGCAACGGCAGCGCACGCCGCGCGCTCGTCTATACTTGCGCGCTCGTCGCCGTGGCCTCGTTCCTGACGGGCACGCTCGTTTACGTCTTCGCGTCGCGCACGCTCGCCAACCACGCGTTGACGAAAGAGTATCGCGCGCGGCTCGCGTCTCTGCCGCGCGATGCGGTGGTGATGGCGGGCGGGCAGACGGTGGCGGTCAATTATTATCGCGGCCTCGGTTTGGGCGAGTGGGACATCATCGGCACGGGCGGCGGCTGGCCGGGAGCCGAGCGGCTGCCAGAGCAAATCGAATGGCATTTGACACAAGGCCATCGTGTCTTCGTTGACGCCGATCCGCGTCTCTGGTCAATGGACAGTTGGCACGAGCAGGAGACGCGCGCCCTCGTCAATCTGGAGACGCGCTTTCGCTTCCGCCGCTTCTCCGGCACGATTTACGAGATTCGCCCGCCCACCGACGACACGGCGCGCGACCACCCGAACCTCCACCGCCTGCTCGACATCCCCAAGACGCTCTTTCGATAACAGCGGAAGCAAACGATGAAGGAGAGTAAATAAAGTGACGAATGACGAGTGACGAGTGATGAGATAAAGACAAGTGAATCGTAAATAGAAAGAGAACTGCCTTCCTCAGTTCACAATTTACGATTCACGATTCACTGCTTTTTCTCGTCACTCGTCACTTGTCACTCGTCACTGCTTCACAATGCCTTACGAACTTTTTCTCGCCCTGCGTTACCTGCGCTCGAAGCGGCGCGGGCGGCGTGCGGGCGCGCGCGTGACCGCGCTGGCGGGCGTGGCCGGAATCGCCTGCGGCGTCGGCGCGCTCATCTTCGCGCTCGCGCTCTCCAACGGCTTTCAGGACGAGATGCGCGACAAAATCCTCGGCAGCACGGCGCACATCACGCTCACGCGCGCCGACGGCGAAGGGGCAATCGAAGACACGCCATCCGTCGTCGCGCGCCTGCGCGGCGTGGCGGGCGTCGTTGATGCCGCACCGACGAGTTACATGGGCGCGCTCCTGAGCGGCGCGGGCGGCGACTCGTACGCGATCTTGCGCGGCGTGGAAAAAACATCCGAGCGCAGCGTCGCAGAGATTCGCCGCACGCTCGTCGCGGGCGCGATTGAGCCTCTGTTCGAGGCATCGCAAGAAGACAAAGGCGCGGGCGGTACCGTGTTGAGGCGAGACGCTAAGCCCGAAGCGAAGGGCGACAGGGAGAGCGAAGCGGAAGCGGCGACCGGAACTTTGTTCGGCTTGCCGGTTGACGAGCAAGACGCTTCGCCCGCGCCCATCGTCATCGGCGCGGAACTCGCCGCGCGCACCGGCTTGCGTCATGTCGGCGACGAGGGGTGGCTCATCACGGGGCAGAGATTTTCCGAGCCTCCTTGGTTTGCGACGCAGACGAGACGCGTGCGCGTCGCGGGCGTCTTTCGTTCCGGCCTCTACGAATACGATGCGACGTGGGTTTACGTCCCGCTCGCCGCGTCCGCAGGCACAGGCGCGCACAGCAGCGCGCCCGTCATCAGCATCGAGACGGCGGACATCTACCGGACACGCGAGACGGCGGCGCGCGTGCGCGATGCGCTCGGCGCAAACTTCAAGACCGTTGACTGGCAGGAAGCGAACGCGCCGCTCTTCGCCGCGCTCCAACTCGAACGCCGCACCGTCGCGCTGATCATCGCGCTCATCATGTTCGTCGCCGCGCTCAACATCACGACGACGCTCGTGCTCGTCGTCGTCGAACGCCGCTCCGACATCGCCATCCTCGGCGCGATGGGCGCACGCCCGCGCAGCATCATGCTCATCTTCATGTGCGAGGGCGCGATCATCGGCGCGGTGGGCGCGGGGCTTGGCGTCGCGCTCGGCCTCGTCGCCTGCTACGCCGGCGAACGCTTCAAACTCGTCTCGCTGCCCGCGGATGTCTATTCGCTGAGCGCGATCCCCTTTCACCCGCACGCGCGCGATGTCGTCGCCGCCGCGCTCATCGCCTTCGTCGTCAGCCTGCTCGCCACCATCTACCCGGCACGCGCGGCGGCGCGGCTCAGACCGGCGGAGGCTTTACGGTATGAATGAAGGTTTCAGGTTTCAGGTCTGGAAAGTTCTTCAACTTGAAACTCGACACCCGAAACTTCACTCTTGAAAGTTGAAACCTCAGACCTGAAACCTGAAACTTGAAACCTGAAACCCTCTTAGAAGTGCGCGAACTGCGCAAGGCTTACGCGTCGCCTTCGGGCGCGGCGTTGGAGGTGTTGCGGGGCGTGTCGTTTGCGCTCAAGGCGGGGGAGATGCTGGCAGTGACGGGCGCGTCGGGCGCGGGGAAGTCAACGCTGCTGCACGTGCTCGGCGGGTTGGACGCGGCGGACGGCGGCAGCGTCCGTCTGGGTGAGATCGAGTTGACGCGCGTTGCGGGCGCGGAACTGGCGCGCGTGCGCGGCGAGGCGGTCGGCTTCGTCTTTCAATTTCATCACCTGTTGCCGGACTTGAGCGCGCTGGAAAACGTCGCGTTGCCGCTCCTCGTCGCGCGTCGCGGAGCGCGAGAGGCGCGTGCGGCGGCAGGCGAACTGCTCGCGGCGGTCGGTTTGAGCGAACGCGCGTCGCATCGTCCCGGCGAACTTTCCGGCGGCGAGCAGCAGCGCACGGCCATCGCACGCGCGCTCGTCCACGCGCCGCGCCTACTGCTCTGCGACGAACCGACCGGCAACCTCGACGCGCGCACGGGCGCGTCAGTCGCCGCCCTGCTCAAGACGCTCGCACGCACGCGCGGCGCAGGCGTCATCGTCGCCACCCACAACGAACAACTCGCGCGCACCTGCGACCGCACGCTGCTCCTCGAAGACGGCCTGCTCCGAGAGTGAATTCGGCGGCAAACTTTCGTCTATCTTTTTCTTCGTCGCGCGTGCTATAAAAATTGGAGGGTAGTTTTGGTTGAACTGCACGCCCGCCCCGTCCGCACCTCACGGAATTTCCACCCGTAAAGTTTTAGGAGTTAGAACTCGTGAACAAGAAAATATTTCGCGCGCTCGCGCTCGCCGCGTCTCTGTGCGCGCTTGTCGTCGCGGCGTCCGCGCAGCAGCCGACGAAGCCGCGACGCGGCGGCCTCGATAATTTGTCTCTGCCGTCAACTTCGGCGCGCGTGACGGCGGCTTCGACGGGCACCGGAGCGGCGTGGCTGACGTTTGCGCCGGAGGGCGCGGGCTTCTCCATCTCTCTGCCCGGGATGCCGGAAGAACCGGTTCAGGCGGGGGGCGCGAGCGGGCAGTTGAACAGGCAGTTTCGCGGCTACCGGCTCACCGCCGGGGGCTTGAAGTATGAAGTGGCGCGCACGCCGCCTCTGCCCGCACAACTCGTGGCGCAACCCGGCTTCGCAGAGAAATTTTTCGCGGGCGCGACGGAAGGCATGACGCGTGCGCTTCTGGCCGAGAACCCGAAGATCAAGTTCCAACTCGTCGCGGAACAGTCCATCTCGCTCGACGGTTACGAAGGACGCGAGTTCGAGTTTGCCGCCGAAGGACACCGTGCCGTCGCGCGCGTCTTCCTCGTCGAAGGCTCCGTCTACGGCCTCGGCGTGCTCGGCGCGAAAAACGACATGACGCCCGACAAGGTCAACAAGTTTCTCGACTCGCTCGCGCTCACGCAATGAAACTGTCAATTGTCCGTGGTCAATTGTCCGTTGTTTCGTGCCGCCCGATCTCGAATCTTTCATCCCCGGCTTAACGCTGGACGAGCGCCTGCCACGGACAACTGACCACGGGCAATTGACAGCCGCTCGGCGGACAGCGGACAGCCGCCAAACTAACATCTCTTCTGCCTTTCGCCGCATTAGGTTATAATGCGCGCGGGCTGTCGGGATGGTTTTTCTATTTCATCACGCGCCACACCAAAAAGTTTTCATAACGCGACTTCCGCCAAACTGTTTTTATGTTTGAACGCTACACGGAGAAAGCGCGGCGAGTGATCTTCTTTGCTCGCTACGAAGCCTCGCAATTCGGCGCGCCCGCCATCGAGCCGGAACACCTCCTGCTCGGTCTGATGCGCGAAGACAAAACGCTCACCGCGCGTTTCCTCGCGCGTGCGCAAGCCTCGCTCGAAGCGATCCGCAAAGAGATCGAAGGGCGTGCCCCCTTGCGCGAAAAGATTTCCACCAGCGTCGAACTCCCGCTCGCGCCCGAAACCAAGCGCGTTCTGGCCTACGCCCACGAAGAGTCCGACCGCTTGCAGCATCGCCACATCGGCACAGAACATTTGCTGCTCGGCCTCCTGCGCGAAGAGCGTTCGATGGCCGCGGAGATTCTCTACGAGCGCGGCCTCCGGCTCGCCGCCGTGCGCGAGGAAGTGGCGCGCGCCACGGGCGCAGACCCGCGCGCCTCGCAGAAGAAAGACACGCCGCACCTCGCGGAGTTTTCCCGCGACCTGACGGACGACGCCGCCAACGACAAACTCGACCCGCTCGTCGGGCGCGACAACGAAATTGACCGTGTGATCCAAATCCTCTGCCGTCGCACGAAAAACAATCCGGTGCTCATCGGCGAACCGGGCGTCGGCAAGACGGCCATCGTCGAAGGTCTGGCGCAGAGGATCATGCGCGGCGACGTGCCTTCGTTTCTGGAAAACAAGCGGATACTTTCGCTCGATTTGTCGCTCATCGTCGCGGGCACGAAGTATCGCGGGCAGTTCGAGGAACGTCTGAAACAGATCATGCGGGAGTTGATCGAAAACCCGCAGTACATCGTCTTCATAGACGAACTCCACACGCTCGTCGGCGCGGGATCGGCGGAAGGCTCGCTCGACGCGGCGAACATTTTGAAGCCCGCTCTGTCGCGCGGCGAAATTCAGTGCATCGGCGCAACGACGCCTGCGGAGTTTCGCAAGTCTATCGAAAAAGATCGCTCGCTTGAGCGTCGCTTTCAGGCCGTCAAAGTTCCGCCGCCGTCCGAAGAGGAAGCCGTGCGCATCCTCGACGGCGTGCGCGAACGCTACGAGGCGTTCCATCAGGTGCGCTACACCGAAGAAGCCATCGAGGCCGCCGTCTATCAATCGAGCCGCTACATCCCCGACCGTTTCCTGCCCGACAAGGCAATTGACGTGATTGACGAAGCCGGAGCGCGTGTGAAACTGCGCGTCAGGCGCGAGCCGCTGCCGGGTGAAAACACTCGCGGCCCTCTCACGGAGGAGCGTCTGCGTGCGTCCTACATCGTTGACAATTTGACCGGGGCGCGCATCCATGAAGAGGACGACATGCTCGTCTCCGTCGCCGTCACGAAAGACGACGTGGAGGATGTCATCGCGCGCTGGACGGGCATTCCCGTCAACTCTCTGAAAGAAGAAGAGCAGCAGAAAC
>DASYMM010000548.1:0-17244 GCA_036009085.1 Pyrinomonadaceae bacterium
GCGGGCGCGCCGCCCTTGTACTCGTCGTAAGCGACGAGGAGGCCGATCTCCTGCGCGTAGGCGTTCGGGTCGAGGAGGAGCGCGAGGCGTTCGCGCGCGGTGAGTTTGCCCTGGCTGTGCTGGCGTTCGATCTTGTCCGCGCCGCCGCCGCGCCGGAGTTTTGCCGCGAGCCGCTCGTAGTCTTCGACGAGTTCGCGCATGCGCGTGCGCTTCTCAGCCGCCCCGGCGGAAGAAGATAGTGTGTCTGACTTCATCATCACGCGTCGCCGTCCGAGCCTCGCGCCCGACCGACAGGCACAACTCGACGGCGTCTATTCGCTGCTTAAATATTTTTGACCAAAGATGTGCCAACATAACATACGAGCGCGACGCGAGACAACGCGCCTGTCAGGCGGCACCATGCGGGGAGGGCTTAACCGGCGGGCAGCGAAATTTTGTCTCTCTTACGACGTACCCAGAACCTTTTTCAACAACGCGCTCACGTTGCTCTTTTCCGGCACGCCTTCGAGGATGGCGACGCGTGCGCCCTGTCGTTCCATGACGATCAGGCCGTCGCCCGGCGTCGTGCGCCAGACGCGGCGCGTCTCGGTGGGGACGCTTGCGCGCGTGTCTGCGATGGCGTCTTTGTAACGCCGCTCGGTGCGCCGGACGTAGGCGTCGAAAAACTCTGCGGCGTCCGTTTCCGTGTCCCACGCCGTAAGTTGGGCGAGCAAAACGTTGCGCGTCGCACGGTTTTCATAGAGCGCGAAGCGGTCGCCGCCCCATCCCGCCGCGGCCTTCTGCGACTCTTTCTCGGAGCGCAAAAATTCGTCGAGGATTTGAAAATAACTCCACTCGCCGTTCACGTCGTAATCGAGCCGCGTCCAGTTTTTGCCGAGCAGTTCGGCGAGTTCCGGCAAGTCAACTTTGACGGGAGCTTCGCGCGCGAAATATTTTTCCGGGTGCAGAATTTGTTCGGACGACTGCGGCAAAGCTTTGTAGGCTTCGGAGATGAGCGGCCAGCCGCCGCGCCGGTAGACTTGCGAAACGAAATCCATGCCCTGCTTGTAGGGAAAGAGGAGCGATTCGCGGATGGCGCGCGGCGCGCGTTCGATCTTTTCGGACGAAGCGCCCTCCGCGTTCGCCGATTTCATCATCGCCGCGACGCGCTTCAAATCGCGCATCACGTAGAAGGTCATCACGAGCGTCGCGTCGCCTTCGACGAGCGCGTGCGCGGCGAGTTCGGCGTCAGAGTCGCTCCTCGGCCATTTCGAGAAGCGGAGCAGGTTGAAGTGCTGGTCTTGCAGGGCGTGCGTGAGTTCGTGCGCCATGACGGGCTGCTGGCCGTCGAGGTCAATCCAGTCGGCGAGGTAAAATTCCTGCGTTTTGGGTTCGTAGTAGCCCGCCACCTGTTCGGTCAACAGTTCGATGAGAAAGGAGCGAAACTGGAAATCCGCGGGCACGAGTCCGAGTTTTTTCAAAGCGACCTCGCTTGCGTGCAACTCGGCGGGCGTTGACTGTTCATCGAGATTACGCACGAGCATCCGCTCGATCTCGGCGCGCGATTGCGCCCCGCTCTTCACGGCGCGCAAAACTTCCAGTTGCCTGATCTCGCCCGTCTCTTTCAAGACTTCCGAGGTAGCGGCCACGACGCTCGCGCTGCGCGGATTGACGGCGGCGGTCGGTCGCTGCGGCGCGGCGACCTGTGCCGCAGCCTGCGGCGCGCCCGTCGCCAAAAGTCCACCCGCAAGCGCGACGGCGCAGAGCACAGCGGCGCATCTTTTGTGCGCGCCCGGCATCTTGTTTCTCTTTGACATCTCCAACCTTTCGCTTTTATAGTCCGCAGACACACGGCTCATTTCGGTAGTGTAAATTGCTCTCCGCGAGAGAGCAATCAGCGGGAGGCTTTTATGATGGCAGAAACGGCGATAGACGACGCTTTGTTCGACGTGTGGCACGAAACCGCCCTGCGCGTGCGCTATGCGGAGACGGACAGAATGGGCATCGTCTATCACGCCAACTATCTGATCTGGTTTGAACTCGGTCGCACGGAGTTCTGCCGCGCGCGCGGCTTCGCCTATCGCGACATGGAAGAAAACTCCGACGCCTTCCTCGTCGTCGCCGAAAGCTACTGCCGCTACAAAGCTCCCGCGCTCTACGACGACGAACTCATCGTGCGCACGCACATCACAGAACTGCGCCGCCGCTCCGTCCGCTTCGGCTACGAAATCCTGCGCGCCTCGGACGGCGTGATCATCGCGGAAGGCGAAACCGGCCACGTCGTCACAGACGGGCACGGGCGCGTCAAATCAATGCCCGAACAATACCGCGACCTGCTCTCCGCCGTCCCCGAAGAAGACATCCACGCGTCGCAACTCCCGCAACGCATCGAACCCGTGCCCGAAGGCAACGCGCCGTGAGAAGAAGGGATGAAGGATGACGGATGAATAAGAAAGCGTGGCCGCTCTAGTTGAGCAGCCACGCTTTCCGGTTTATGCCTGTCGGCTCTTAACGTTTTTTCGCGTTGATTACTTGACGCCGAACTTGCCGGTCATCAAGGCCGTGCCCCAGTGGATTTTGACCTCGCCGTCGCCGTTTGCGTCGGTCAGGTTGATCGTCAACAACTCCAAAGAATCCCCGGCCTTCTCAAGTTTGAGCGGCAACTCCGCCACGTAGCCTTCTTTCAGCGGCGGCGCGCCCCACACGCCCGTCTTCGGGTGGAAGGCGAGCGTCCAGGTGTCTTCGCCCGTGCGGCGCACCCAGAGCGAATACTTTCCGGCCTTCAACTCCTGTGTGCCGATCACAAGATCGGCGGCAGTTGTCAACTCGGTCGCCTGATTCATGCCGACGCGCCAGACCGTGCCGACCGGAGCTTGCGCCAGCAAGTCGCGCCCTTTCAAGGTGGGGCGTCCGTAGTTGATGGAAATTTTCTTGCCCTTGATGGTGGCTTCGGCGTCGGCGCGCGGGGCGGGGGCTTCTTTCTGCGCCTGCGGAGCGTTACTACCTGACGCGTTCGCGTTCGAGTTCTGCGCCTGCGAAGAGCAAGCGCAACAGAGCAACAACAATAAGGGCAACAGGGTTCTGGTCTTCATCTAATTCCTCCGTGTCTAATCTGTGTGGACTGACTGATGTGTTCCGCGCGTAAACTTTTGCCGACCACGACTACAGCCGGGGCAAGCGACGCATTTGAATAAGAGACAAAAAGCCGCTTCACGATTCGTGAGGCAGAGAGAGCCGGGAAATTTCGCGCGCGCGTCCGGTTTCGTCGTCAACGACGATGACGACGGCGCAGATACGCGCGTTGCCCGTCGAGTGTTCGGCGCGACGCTGCGTGACGGAGATGAAGCGCGCGATCACGTCGTCTTTGTCCATGCCGATCACGCCCGCGTAGCTGCCAGTCATGCCGATGTCTGAGAGATAAGCCGTGCCTTGGGGCAGGATGCGCTCGTCTGCCGTCTGTACGTGCGTGTGCGTGCCGACCACCGCCGAGACGCGCCCGTCGAGAAACCAACCCATCGCGCTCTTCTCCGAAGTCGCCTCGGCGTGCATGTCCACGAGGCGCACGCGCACGTCCGCAGGGATCGAATTAACCAACTCGTCTGCGACGCGAAACGGATCATCCGCCGTGCCCATGAAGACGCGCCCGATGAGGTTCAAGACGGCGACGCGCACGCCGCGCACTTCGCCGACCCACAGCCCCGCGCCCGGCGTGCCCGGCGGGTAGTTGGCCGGACGCAGGAGTCGCCCGTTGCGTTCGATGTAAGGGATGATGTCGCGCTTGTCGAAGATGTGATTGCCGGAGGTCATCACGTCTATGCCGCTCTGGAAGAGTTGGTCTGCGAGCGTGGGCGTGATGGAGAAACCGCCCGCGACGTTCTCCGCGTTCATCACGGCGAGGTCAATCCGGTGCTGCTCGCGCAAATCCTGTATGCGCTCCAACACCGCCACGCGCCCCGGCTTCGCCACCACATCGCCGATCATCAAAACTCTCATCAACACTCCCCCAAAGACAGTGACGAGTGACAAGTGACAAGTGACAAGTCAGAAAAGCAAACTGCTTTAACTTGTCACTTGTAACTTGTCACTCGTCACTAAAAAAGAGGCAGAGGGGCATCCGCAAAGCCGTTCCGAAGCCGTAATTGAACCTGCACTCAACAGGTGGGTGCCCTTTTGTGAGCCGCGGCCTTTGGCAGTTCCTTAACAATGAAGGAATGCACTGGCTATCAGAGCGGCGTCGGACTCCCTTATCAACGGCATTGGCTCAACATGGGAAATCGGTGACGAACCACGCAGAATTAATTCCCTCAGCCAGGCGGGATACTAACATAAATCGGCGGCCTCAAGTCAAAAGAGCAGACGCGAAAAAACGGCTCTTGAAACTTGACATTTTGACGCTCTTTTTTTTTCCAAATTTATGTAAAAGAGATGTTGCTCTGGTTGGCGGCGGTCTGCTGTTCGGCGACGGTGCGCGCTTTGAGCAGGCGGTCTAAAAGGTCTGCGCATTCGCCGCTGCGCGCGGCGAGTTGCGAGTCGGCCTGTTCGTGCAGGCGTTTGAGGCGGTGGAGTTCGTCTGCGATGTGGAGGGCGGCGAGAATCGCCACTTTGAGGGAATCGACCGTGAGCGTGCCCGAAGAGATTTCGCGCATGCGGCGATCAACAAACTCCGCGAGTTGCGTCACGTATTCGCTGTCGCCGTCGGAGCGGATGTTGTAAATCTGGTTGTAGATTTCCACGCGGATGGTGGGTGTGCCGGGGGAATCGCCGGGGCTTTTGATGGCGCTCATAACTTAAACGTCTCCGCCGCTCATTTTCTGACGGCTTCGGCCATCTCTGGGTCGAGCACGGCGATGGCATCGAGCATCGCTTCGACCTTCATGCGAATCATGTCGCGTTCGGACAAGAGCCGTTCAACCTGTGTCTCCAGACGATCCTTCTCGTCTATCAAGTTGCCCAACTCGCGCCGCGTCGCCGCGACATCGCGCTCCAACGCTTCCTTCTCCTGACGCAGCGTCTTCGTCAGTTCGATGGTGCGGTAAATCTTATCTTCTAAGTGTGAAAATTTCTCCAGCCCGGTTAATCCGACCATCGCCTCTCCTTCACCACAAAACAGCAATTCAAAATTGCCGACCGATTATGCGACTTCGCGTCTCCGAGCGCAAGAGGGAAAAAACAGATGCTAGATATTAGATGTCGGATGCCAGTTCTCGCTCTCACTAACATCTAACATCCGGCATCTAACATCTACTTTTTAACGCTTCAACTGTGTGCTGAATTTATCTTCGAGAGTCTTCACGATGCGGCTGTGCAGTTCGTCAACTTCCTCATCGCGCAAGGTTCGATCACCGGCGCGGTATTCGAGCCGGAGTGTTGACCTTCGGCCGCTAAAACGCGCAAAGCGTCCGAACTCTTGCTCGAACGCTTTGCGCAAAGTTTCAGGCTCTTGCCTCACTGCTCCCGAACTCATATCAATCCTCGTCAATCGTGAAGAGAGAAAACCTGTTCCAGTCTATTCACGATTGACGATTTACTGCTCTTAGGCCGCTGCTTGCTGCTGCTGGTTGCTCTCAATCGCGTTCTTCGCCTGTCCGGCGAGTTCCGTAAACGCTTCCGGCGAGTTGGCAGCGAGGTCGGCCAGCACTTTGCGGTCGAGTTCGATCCCCGCGACTTTCAGGCCGTGCATGAACTGCGAATAGTTCAAGCCGTTCAAACGCGCCGCCGCGCCGATACGCACGATCCAGAGACTACGGAAGTCGCGCTTCTTCAACTTGCGACCCGTGTACGCGAAATTCAGCCCGCGCTCCACAGACTCTTTGGCCGAGCGATAAAGTTTCGACTTCGTGCCGCGATAGCCCTTCGCTAATTTAAGTATCTTCTTGCGCTTTTCCGTGCGCTTATTTCCACGTTTTGCCCTCGGCATAACATTCTCCTCCTAATAATTCAGTGACAAGTGACAGGCGACGAGTGGCGAGTAAGAATCAAGACAAGTTTAAAGATAAGAATGCTGCTTTAACTTGTCACTCGTCACTTGTCACTCTCCCTCAGCTTCTCCCGTAGGGCAGCATGTCTTTGAAGCGCTGCTCGTCGGACTCGGACACGAGCGTGTCAATGTCGAGATGTCGTTTGCGTTTCGTCGTCTTGCTCGTCAGGATGTGGCGCGCGTGCGAATGGCCGCGCTTGAACTTGCCCGACGCGGTGGTGCGGACGCGCTTGGCCGCGCCCTTGTGTGTTTTGAGTTTTGGCATAATAACAACCCTTCCTTCTGCTAATAAAAATATCTTGACTTTAAGCGGGCGCATCGCCGCCGCCGTTGGTTTTCGTCTCGGTCGCGATGGGCAAGGCCGGCGCGGCTGGTTTCGCGCCTTCCGGCTTCGCGCCGCCACCACCGCCGCCGCCCGCGCTCTTCTGCTTCTTGGGCGTGAAGATGAAGAACATCTGGTTGCCCTCCATGCGCGGGCGCGATTCGACTTCGCCGAAGTCGGCCAAATCTTTCTCCAGACGTTGCAGCAACTCCGCGCCGAGTTCGCGGTGCGTGATCTCGCGTCCGCGAAAGAAGATCGTGGCTTTCACTTTGTCGCCATCCGTCAGCCAGTCGCGCGCGTGCTTCATCTTGAAGTTGTAGTCGTGGTCGTCCGTGCCCGGTCGGAACTTCACTTCCTTGACCGTGATCGTGACCTGCTTCTTCTTCGCCTCTTTCTGCTTCTTGCTGTTCTCGTACTGGAACTTGCCGAAGTCAATGATGCGACAGACGGGTGGGTCGGCGGTGGCCGCCACTTCCACCAGATCGAGGCCGCGATCACGCGCCATGCGAATCGCGTCGCGCGTGTTCAAGATGCCGAGTTGCTCGCCGTCGTCGCCGATGACGCGCACTTCGGGCACGCGAATCCGGTCATTAATGCGCGCAGAGGGTGTCCGGCGTGTGTCAGGGCGCTGTCCGCGCCCGCGAAAACTTGGTGAGATTGCTCCACCTCCTCGGTTAGAAGTTTCAGGTTTCGAGTTTCAGGTTTCAAGTTAAAGAATGAAGAGCATTCAGACTTGAAACCTGAAACTTGAAACCTGAAACTTATGTATTCGCCAAAGCGCGCGACTCGACGAGTCTGCGCGCCAACTGTTTGAAATCTTCCGTCGGCATCGAGCCGAGGTCGCCCTTCGCGCGCTCGCGCACGGCGACATTTCCCTGCTCCATCTCGCGGTCGCCGAGCACGAGCATGAAAGGCACTTTCTGCAACTGCGCGTCGCGTATCTTCGCGCCGACCTTCTCGCTCCGCGTGTTCACTTCGACGCGCAAGCCCGCCCCGCGCAACTCGCGCGCGACCGACTCGGCATACTCGTTGATGCGATCCGTGATCGGCAACACGGCCACTTGCTGCGGCGCGAGCCAGAGCGGAAACGCGCCCGCGTAGTGTTCGATGAGCACGCCGAAGAAACGTTCGATTGAGCCGAAGAGCGCGCGATGCACCATCACCGGACGATGCGGCTTGTTGTCTTCGCCGATGTACTCTAACTCGAAGCGTTCCGGCAAGTTGAAATCCCACTGCACCGTGCCGAGTTGCCACAGACGCCCGATGGCGTCTTCGATCTTGAGGTCAATCTTCGGCCCGTAGAAAGCGGCCTCGCCCTCGATGCGCTCGTAAGGCACGCCGCGCTCCTGCAAGGCTTCGGCCAATGCCGCCTCCGCTTTCGCCCATTCCTCTTCCGCGCCGAGATAATTCTTGTTCGTCTCGTTGCCTTTGACCGACAACTCGAACTTCACCTTCTCGAAACCGAACGTGCGGAAAACTTCGATGACGAAATCCACGCAGTCGCCGATCTCTTTGCGCACCTGTTCGGGCGTGCAGAAGAGATGCGCGTCGTCCACCGTGAAGCCGCGCACGCGCATCAGCCCGTGCAGCGTGCCCGACAGTTCCGCGCGATAGACCGTGCCCATCTCCGCGTAACGCTGCGGCAGATCGCGATACGACCGTTGCTGCGATTTGTAGATGCCGATATGAAACGGGCAGTTCATCGGCTTCAAGCGAAACTCCGTCTCTTCGAGCGTCGTCGGCGCAAACATCGAATCGCCGTAGTTCTGATCGTGCCCGCTCGTTACCCACAAATCGCGCTTAGCGATGTGCGGCGTATAGACGAAACTGTAGTTGCGCTTGATCAACTCTTCGTACAGGTAATCTTCCATCTTCTTACGGATCATCGCGCCCTTCGGATGCCAGAAGATCAAGCCCTGCCCGTAAGCGTCTTGAATCGAGAAGAGATCGAGTTCGCGCCCCAGACGGCGATGGTCGCGCCGCTCGGCTTCTTCGCGCTGCTTCTGCCACGCTTCGAGTTCTTCCTGCGTGTCGAAGGCCGTGCCGTAGATGCGTTGCATCTGCGCGTTTTCGGCGTCGCCCATCCAGTATGCGCCGGAGAGCGTGAGCAGTTTGAAGGCTTTCAGCTTGTTCGTGTTCGGCACGTGCGGGCCGAGACAGAAATCTATGAACGGCGAATTGTCTATGTAATAGACGCTCACCGTGTCGCCGCCTTTGTCCGCGACCAACTGGCATTTCAGAGGCTCGCCGCGCTCCTCGAAGATGCGCAAGGCGTCGGCCTTCGGAATCTCTTCGCGACGATACGCGAGATTGCGCTTGGCGATGTCGCGCATGCGTTTTTCGATGACGGGCAAGTCTTCTTCCGTCAACTGTCGCGGCGCGATCACGTCGTAGAAGAAACCGTAGCGCGGGTCGTCCAGCAGCGCGGGGCCGATGCCGAGTTGCGTGCCGGGAAAGAGATCGAGCACGGCGGCGGCCAGAAGGTGTGCCGTCGAATGTCGCAGCACGTCTAAGCCGTCGCGCGTCGCGGGCAACACCGGCTCGATCTCGATGGTCAACGCGCCGTTGTCGTCGCCGTTCGCGCCCGTCGGTTCCAACTTGTACGCGAGATCAACTTCGCGCCCGTTCACCTTCGCCGCGAGCGCGTGTTTGGCCGCGTCGCGGTCGAGTCGCTTCAAAGCCTCGCCCACGCTCACGCCCGCAGGCAGTTGCAAAGCCCCCTGCGCGCCCTCTTTCAGTTGTACGTTTACTTCACTCATCGCCTGTCATCTCCGCGAAAGATTTATGAGACTTAACAGCGCGCCGCCTAAACCGACGACAACACGCAACGCGCCCTCGCGTCTCACGGGTTGGAAGAAAAACCCTACCGGACACGAGCGGCGGCCTTCGCGGAAGCAAAAGCGTCTAGCCTGATTCTGAATTTTCGCGTTCGTCTAAAGGAAACGAACAATTTCGAGATCGGATTCGACAGAAGCGCCTTTGCCGTGCGACGCCGCCCGACGTGTCGGGGCGGGTCAGCCTTGATTAGAATCGAAACGTAGTTCGAGTTCGCGTCAACATAAAAGCAAAGGTCTTCCGGAGCTCACTGTCGAAAATCGGATTTGGAAAGTCGCGTGCAAAAACCGGAGCCTTCGCGGCGACTTCTCTTAACCAAACTAACACCTGGATTGTACCAACGGGCGTCTGCAAAGCGCAAGCTGGCAGAGTTTACGCCGACAAAGTAATAAGAAGGTCGGCAAAACTCCCGTGCCCCGCATGCGCAATAGCGTGACTACCGAAATTTAACCGGCACAGGCAGAGCAACATGAGCGGGTTAAAACACGAACGGCGGAACGAAGCCTTTACAGGTTTACAGTTCCGCCGCCGTCGTGCAAAAAAATTGGTAGGCTCGTGGGGATTTGAACCCCAGACCCCTACCGTGTCAAGGTAGTGCTCTACCCCTGAGCTACGAGCCTATAACCGCTTACTAACAATCGCTTCAAACACGTCTGAAAACGAACTCGTAAAGTAACAAACGCCTCGCGCCCATGTCAAGCAACGCATCTCTCCTCCAAATTCGTTCCCAAACGCTCTTCACGGTTTGAGCGTTAATGACTAAAGGTTATATTCTGGGAGCATGAAAACACTTCTGAGAGAATCTAAAAACTCCTTCCTCATCGTGTTGGGCATTCTTTCGGCGGGGATGGGGTTGAAAGGTTTCCTGCTGTCGAGCCGTTTCATTGACGGCGGCGTGACGGGCATCTCCATGCTCCTCTCGGACGTGCTCGGCTTCCCTCTGGCAATCCTCATTCTCGTCATCAATCTGCCTTTCATCGCGCTCGGCTACAGGCAGATCGGCAGGAAGTTCGCCATTAAAAGCGCGCTCGCGATTGCGGGTCTCTCCATCTGTCTGGCCGTGGTTAAGTATCCTGACATTACGCCCGACAAACTATTGACCGCCGTGTTTGGCGGCTTCTTCATCGGCGCAGGCATCGGCCTCGCCATACGCGGCGGCGCGGTGCTGGACGGGACGGAGATCGCGGCGTTGCTGGTGAGCAGAAAGAGCCACCTCCTGAAGGTCGGCGATGTCATTCTCATCCTGAATATCTTTATTTTTCTGGCTGCCGCTTTCTTTTTGGGAGTCGAGTCGGCTCTGTATTCGATCCTCACATACGCGGCGGCATCCAAAACGATTGACTTTCTGCTCCACGGCATAGAGGAATACACGGCGATTACCATCGTCTCCATGAAACACGAAGAAGTAAAAGAAGCGATCATAAATAGACTGCACAGGGGCGTGACGGTTTATCGAGGTCAGGGCGGGATGGGCAGCAAAGGCGTCGTCAATTCCGAATTGGAGATTCTTTACTGCGTCGTGACGCGTTTAGAGATCGGGAGCATCAAAAACGTCGTGAGAGAGATAGACCCGACGGCATTTATTACGACGCATTCGTTGTCGGATGTCGAAGGCGGGTTAATCAAGAAGGCTGTTTTACACTAAAGCAAAGCCCGCCACATCGCGCTAAATCTTTGACCTGAAAGATACTTGTCCTCTCCTCCCGCCACTTCTTTCCACCGGCTCAAACACAACTCCTAAAATTTTAGTTGACAAAAACAGCGGGCGCGCGTAGTCTCCTAAAAAATTAGGAGGCAAGGGGCGCATGCCGCGAAAGAAGAACGAACAATTAACGCCTTTGGAGTTGGAGATTATGAAAGTCCTGTGGGAGACGGGGGCGGCGAACGTGCAGACGGTGCAGGCGCGTCTGGAGCGCGAGTTGGCTTATACCACGGTGCAGACGATGCTTAATGTGCTGCATCGCAAGGATAAGGTGACGCGCGAGTTGCGTGAGAAGGCGTATTTTTATCTCCCGGCGGTGAGCCAGAGTCAGGTGATGCGGCAGACCGTGGGCGACATCGTTGACCGCATGTTCGGCGGTTCGGCGGAGAGTTTGGTGATGAATTTGCTGGAAACGCGCCGCCTGACGCCCGAAACGCTCTCGCGTCTCAACGCGCTCATAGACAAGGAGGCCGAAGATGGACGGGATAAATGAGTTCGCTTTGACCTTCCTGCTCAATGCCGCGTGGCAGTTCACCATCGTCGCGCTCGTTGCCGCCGCGTGCGCGCGTCTTTTGCGCCAAGCCCCGGCGCGCTATCGCCACGCGCTCTGGGTCGCCGCGCTCGTGCTCGGCATCGCCCTGCCCCTGTGGAGTCAATACAACTTAAGCGTCGCTTCGCCCGAGGCGCGTTCGTCTTCACCTGCGGCGACAAAAGCGACGCCGACTGTGCTTGAGAGCGACGCGACCGCCAACGCGATACCCGCTCAACCCGTACAAAGGGACAACGCGAACGCCTCGAACGCTCGCAGCGAAAGCGTCTTTCAGTTGGAGACGCTGCTGCACAGACGCAGGCAGATGCTTCCGGGCTTGCCGCCCTTGATGTTCGGCATCGTGCTCGCCTACGCGCTGTTTCTACTCTATCGCCTGAACGCTCTGCGGCGCGCATGGCGCGAGACGCAAAAGATTCGCCGCTCGACTTACGCACGCACGTCTCCAAACGACTTGAGAGATGTCTCAACCCGTTGCAGCGCGTTGTTCAAGTTGCGTGACGTGCCGATCAGGTATTCGTCGCGGGTGGCCGCGCCGGTCACAATCGGCTGGCGGAAGCCTTTGATCATTCTGCCGGAGAGTTTCCTCGACGCAGACTTACCGGCGGAGACGCTCTTGTCCGTGCTCGGCCACGAGATGGCGCACATCGCGCGGCGTGATTTCGTCCTCAACATCTTTTATGAATTCCTGCGTCTCCCGCTTTCGTTTCACCCGCTCGCCTCTCTCGTGACGCGACAGATCAATCGAACCAGAGAACTCGCCTGCGACGAACTCGTAGCCGGACGCGTGCTCGCGGCTGACGCCTACGCGCGTTCGCTCGTGCGCGTGGCGAGCGCACTCACAACCCCCGCCGGACACGCCGCATACAGTCTGGGCAGTTTAGGCGTGTTCGACGCAGACATTTTGGAGGAACGTGTGATGAGACTTATCGAAAAACGCGGGCGCATGAGCGTGCGCGCCGGAAGATTGTTGATGGCCGCGAGCTTTTCGCTCTTGCTTACAGTCGCGCTCGCCACTTCGGCCTTCTCCTTCGACTTTCATTCCGCCAAAAATGAAAACGGACTAACGCAGGCGCAACCCGCCCAAACTGGCGCGCAGGAACAGGCTGACGCACAGGAACAAATTGACGCACCCGCGCAAGCCGACGGGCAGGCGCAAACCGACGCGCAGCCTCAAGCTGACGCAGCGGAGAAGATTAGAGCCTTGTCTTCCGCCGATGCGTCCGAACGAGCGGCGGCGGCGTGCGCGCTCGGACGGCGTCGCGCGGTGCAAGCCATCCCTGCGCTGATTCAAATGCTCGGCGACGATGCGGCCATCGAGCCTGTGAAGTGTTGGGAGGGGAACAACTCCTGGACTCCTGCTTTGGCGACGTTCAAGCAAGCGTCTCCCGGCGAAGAGGCCGCGATTGCGCTGGCGGCGATGGGTCAGCCTGCCGTCGAACCGCTGGTGGCCGCTTTGGGTCAGGCGAACGCGAGCGTGCGACGAAACGCCGCGTGGGCGATTGGCGAGGTGACTGGCGGGATGACGATCAAACGCGAAAGCGCGGTTCAGCCGTTGCGCTCTGCCTTGCAGGACGGCGACGAGTGGGTGCGTATAGCGGCGGCGCGTGCGCTCGGAGAGATACGCGACGAGCGAGCGGTCGAAAGTCTGCTCGCGACGCTCTCGGATAACAGCGGCCAAGTGCGCCAACTCGCGGCGTGGGCTTTGGGCGAGATGAAAGAGCGGCGCGCGGTCGAAAGTCTGGGCGAGATGCTTTTGAAGGACGAGGGCGCGGGCGCGCGAGAGATGGCGGCGTGGGCTTTGGGTGAGATTCAAGACCCGAAGGCCGTCGAGCCTCTGAACGCGGCGTTGAACGACCCGGAGCCGCGCGTGCGCTTGAAAGCGAAATGGGCGCTCTCCGAGATACAAGAATAAAAGGCTCGCCGCTCCAACTTCCATCGCGCCAACGCCCGTCCATGCGCGAAACTCTAATTGGCGACACGCCTCTTGCTTCCCTGTGACGTAGGACTCTCGGAGTTCTACGTCATGCCATCCACTATCTAGGGCAGCTTTCGCATCGGTCTACGGCAGGTTGACAGCCTGCCGCTCGCACAGCACAAGCGGCAGGTTGTCAGCCTGCCGTACATTCAAATTCAAATCCGCTCTTAAGGAGTCATGAAAATGCTACGTCACAAGTTTGTCTGGAAGTCTGTCTGCATGTTGGCGGTCTTTTCGCTGCTCTCGCTTCCGGCTCTCGCGCAAAGAAAAGCGGGCGACGTGAAGATCACGCCTTACGTTTTCGAGAACGCGAAGAAGGAGAAGGTTGACGCCGAACTGGGCGTGTTGCTCGTGCCGGAGAACCGCAGCAACCCGCAAAGCAATTTGATCGAACTCGCCTTCGTCCGCTTCAAAAGCACCGCGAAGAATCCCGGCGCGCCCATCGTCTATCTCGCGGGCGGCCCGGGCGGTTCCGGCGTCGGCACGGCGAAAGGCTCCCGCTTCCCGCTCTTCATGGCGATGCGCGAGCTAGGCGATGTGATCGCGTTCGACCAGCGCGGCACCGGCATGTCGAAGCCAAACCTCGGCTGCTTTGAGCGTTGGGATTTGCCGCTCGACACTCCGCCCTCACGCGAACTCTTCGTGCGCGTCGCGCGCGAACGCTCACGCGACTGCGCGGAGTACTGGCGCGACTGGCAGAGAGTTGACCTGACGGGCTACAACACCAACGAGAGCGCGGACGATCTGGAGGATTTACGCAAGGCACTCGGCGCAAAACAGCTTAGCCTCTGGGGCATCAGCTACGGCACGCATCTCAGCCTCGCAACGTTGCGCCGCCACCCGAACAGCATCCAACGCGCCATCCTCGCGGGCATCGAAGGGCCGGATCACTCCTACAAACTTCCGAGCAACATCCAGAAGCATCTCGCAGACCTCGACCGCGCAGTGCGGAACGACCCGACGCTTAACAAAGACATTCCAGACTTCCTCGGCTTGATGAAGACCGTCCTTGATCGTCTGGAAAAAGAACCCGCCACGGTTGAAATCACAGACCCGCAGACGAAGCAGAAGGTCAAAGTCACGGTCAACAAGTTCGCTTTGCAATTCCTGACCGCCAACAACATCGGCACGACCATCACGTCCACTTATCCGGCGATCTACTACGCCGCGTCAAAGGGCGACTACTCGCTGGTGGCCGAAGCGTGGCTCAACCAGACGCGGCAGGGCTTCGGCTCGGCGATGTCTTACATGATGGATTGCGCTTCCGGCATCACGGCGGCACGGCGCGAGCGGATCGCGCGTGAAGCGAAAGATACTTTGCTCGAAGACCTCACCGATGTCATCATTCCCGCCGCCTGCGACGCGTGGGGCAGCCCCGACCTCGGCGACGATTTTCGCGCGCCCCTCAAGTCAAACGTCCCCACGCTCTTCATCAGCGGCACGCTCGACGCGCGCACGCCCATTAGCAACGCCGAAGAGTATCGCGCCGGATTCACCAACAGCACGCACCTCATCATCGAAGGCGCGGTGCACAGCGACCCGCTCTTTCTCTCTTCACCAAAGATTAAAGATGTGATGCTGGAATTTATGCGCGGCGCACGCATCTCAACCGAAAGGATCGAACTGCCGCCATTCAAATTCATGCCCCTCAAAACAGGAGCTACGAACTAGAGCGATTCTAATTCAACTCTCTGTGCCCTCTCTGTGTGCTCTGTGTCTGCGGTGGTGAGTGTCTTAAAGCAAGCATTCACCACAGAGACACAGAGCACACAGAGGACACAGAGAGGGCACAGAGAAATCAGGGCACTGCTATACCGTTATTGTTAAGCGTTGGCGGCTTCGGCGGCGATGCGTTCCCACTCTTCATAGAGCGAGCGCAGGCGCGCGTCCGTTTGCTGGTATTCGGCGTTGAGCGTCTTCGCGCGGGTCGGGTCGCGTGCGACATCGGGGCGGGAGAGTTCTTCGGAGAGCGTGGCGAGACGCTTTTCCACTTCGGCGATCTCACTCTCGATCAACTGCGGCGTGCGCGTCGCTTGCGCGGACGACTTTTTCTTCCCGCCTTTGCCCTCGGAAGATTTCGCCTTACGCGAAGCGTGCGCCTTGTCTTCCTGCCCGCTGGAAGTCTTTGCGACGACGGGCGCGCTCTGCTGTCGCTCCTGTGCGGCGCGTGCGCTCGCGGCGGCCTCGGCGCGCGTGAGAGCTTTCCAATCGTGGTATTCGGTGTAGTCGCCGTCGTAGTGTTCGGCTGCGCTCTGTCCGTCGAGCGCGAGAATTTGCGTCGCCACGCGGTCGAGAAAATAGCGGTCGTGGCTGATGGTGATAATCGTGCCCTCGTAAGCGTCGAGGGCTTCTTCCAGACTCTCGCGCGAGGGAATATCGAGATGATTGGTCGGCTCGTCTAGAACGAGGACGTTGACGCGCGAATAGATCAACTTGGCGAGCGCGAGCCTTCCCTTCTCTCCGCCCGAAAGATCGCGCACGTGCTTATACACGTCGTCGCCGACGAAGAGAAACTTGGCGAGGAAGCCGCGCAACTCGCCCGCCGTCACGGTCGAAGGCGCGACGCGGCGCAGTTCCATGATGATCTCGTTGCGGTCGTCCAGATCGTCTAGCTGCTGCGCGTAGTAGCCGATCTGAACTTTCGTCCCCCAGCGCGCCTCGCCCGCGAGCGACGGGAGTTTGCCGAGGAGCGTCTTGATAAAGGTTGTCTTGCCCGAACCGTTCGGGCCGATGACGCCGAGGGCTTCGCCGCGCGTGAGCGTGAAGGTGATGTCCGTCGCCAGCACTTTATCGGGATAACCGACGGCGAGTTCTTTAACGATAAGCGTCTGGTTGCCCGTGCGCTCGACGCCCTTCAACTGGAAATTGCCCTGCGACGCGTCTGCGCGCACCGCTTCGACGCGATCCATCTTTTGCAGCATCGTGCGGCGCGACTTGGCCTGCTTCGTCTTCTGCCCCGCGAGATTGCGCCGGATAAATTCTTCGGTCTTGGCGATAAGATGCTGCTGGTTTTCGTAAGCGCGACGCTGCGCTTCGCGACGCTCTTCGCGCTCGACGAGGAAGGCCGAATAGTTGCCGTTGTAACTAACGGCCTTGCCGTTTTCCACTTCGATGATGCGGCGACAAGAGCGGTCGAGAAAATAACGGTCGTGCGAAATGATGACGTAGGCCGACCCGTAACTGGAAAGATACTCTTCCAGCCATTCGACACCGGCCACGTCCAAGTGGTTCGTCGGCTCGTCGAGCAGGAGCACGTCGGGTTCGGCGAGCAGGAGCCGCGCCATGCCGAGCCGGTTTTTTTGCCCGCCCGAAAGTTTCTCCGTCTCCAGTTGCCACATCTCGCGCTCGAAGCCGAGGCCGAGCAAAATTGCTTCGGCGCGCGCGGCATACTCGAAGCCGCCCTCGCGCTCGAATTCGTGTTGGAGGTCGCTGTAGCGTTCGAGCACCGCGTCGAGGTCGTCCGTCGCTTCGGCCATGCGGTGTTCGAGTTCGTGCATCTCGTGCTCGATCTGTTGGAGGCGACCGAAGGCCGCGAGCGCGGATTCGTGGACGGTCATGCCCGGCTCGAAATCCACGTGCTGTTCTAAGAGGCCGAGCTTGAGGCCGCGCGCGCGCACCACGTCGCCGCTGTCGGGCGTCTCTTCGCCGCCGATCAGGCGAAACAGAGTGGTCTTGCCCGCGCCGTTGCGCCCGACGAGGCCGACGTGTTCGCCCGGATTGATCTGGAGCGAGACGCCGCGCAGCACATCCTGCGCGCCGTAAGACTTATAAACTTCCGAGAAACGAAACAGCATAAAGACAGTGACGGGCGATGGGTGACAAGCGACGAGCCGGTAAATCGTAATCGGTGAATCGTAAACGGTAAATCGTAAATCGTGAATCGTAAATAGAGTACAGCAGTTTC